>JAKQLB010000343.1 GCA_029567375.1 Bacteroidota bacterium
ACAAACCTTGACCGGGATTGGAAAAATTACCAAATTCAGGATAACTCCAGTCGCCCTACGGGCTCCTTTCGTTATCCTGATGAATTATTCATCACCTTAATTCACCCCATTTTCTGTCCTAACAATGGGGAGCACCTCCCAGAACTAGAGGTATGGCTGCCTAAAAACGGAAATAACAAAATTCCCGATGCCCCAGCCCAGTATGAAAAATGAAGAATTTGATTCGAACCAGAAGATGTGATGAGGAATCCCGTGGGATATGATAGCATTTTAAAAAATGAATGTTAAGCAATAATGCGTTTTAACTGCAGATTGAGTTCATTAAAGCTGCCGATTATATCAGTAAATTGGAAGAAAAATGATACCTGCAAATACAGCGAACTCATATTGATATTTAATATGATAGCTGCACACTGCCCCGAATATCCTCAAATTAAGTTAAAAAGAGATGCCCATCAGGCACCTCTTTTCCCCCAAATTTCATCCCAATTGGCCCTGATCTGCAAACGAAAAGTAACTGTCGTTACCAATAATGATATGGTCAAGCAGATTGATATTCATCAGCGCCGCGGCCTCTTTCAGTCGTTTGGTCAGTGCCTTATCTTCCGCCGACGGCGATGGATCTCCACTTGGATGATTATGCGCGATGATCAGATTCCGGGAGCTGCTATAAATGGCAACCCGTAGGATGTCAGCCGTATCAGCCACAGACTCATTTGCCGTTCCAATGTGTACCATCGATGTCGCGTTTACATTATGTCGGGCATCCATCGCGATGGCCAGTATTACTTCACGGTCAAAGTCACCAATGTGTTGGCGAACGTACGATGCGGCATCAGTTGAGCAGCTGATATTGACATGGGGCAGTTCTTTTTCGCGCACCAGCTGTGTTCGGACGAAGTAGTGTGTGCTCTTTTCAAACAGAGGCAGGTCTGTATAATTGATTTCCTCCATAGATTTCTCCGATTATAAAACAAACTTGCTTAGATCGATGCGACCAGGGAGATGTATCTTCGTAACCGTCTCGGAAAAGACTACCGATGATGCTTGCCCCAGCTGAACTTCGAGAGTTGAAATTCTCGACTTCAATTCCAGGAGCTTTTGGACGAGTACATCAGAGACATGGTGCTCAGCGAGGATAAGATCGAACGCCTCAGCAGGAATTGAGGCCAACTCCCGCCGATCGCCAATCTCGTCCAGAATTGCCTGTTGGAACTTTCGCAATTCATTGCGCATCGTCCACATTTCGTTTTTCAACTTGCCGGCATCATAAGCCACCTCTTCCATAAACGGTGTTGCCGGAATAGTCTCGATTCCCGAAAAATCCTCCCCAAGTCCATCAACGTTGATACCCATGTCCGAGAGATAGACTGCGGTATCTTCATCCAGAAACAGCCCCATCTCATTGGAATGGATATCCGTCAATGGCGAGTAATCCGGAATCTGAGACTTGTGGGCCAGAATAGAATCGGTGAGTTTGCGTTCCAGGGTTACATCCGCAGCTGCCATCGCATTCTCAGGAGAAAAGGTCTTGAGTACCCATCGTCGGCCAAACGGATCATGCGGATTCTTGAAGTTGCGGATCAGTTCCTGGGTATAAAAGATCACCGGCTCTTCGGATTCCGGATCCCGGCATAGTCGAATGCGTGAAGCCGTGAAGTTCTTCGACTCCTCGACCGCATCGATTTTAAAATCCTCGATATCAGAATCCAGCTTTTCAGGCTTGTCGATTACGATGTTATCCATCCTCGTCCTCCTCCTTTGGCAATCTTATCGGCATGATGAGATTCATCGGTGAGCACGTGTCATCGTTGGTCTCGACAAAGACCGACGCTGTATTCCCGTCATTGTATTTCCACATTGCCTTCTTCCCATCGATGCCGTCCAGTACCTTTTCCAGATAACCGAGGTTCATGCCAACTCTAAGCCCATCTCCACATAGATGGTCAACGGTCATCGACGATTCCCATCGAACATCCTCCTCATTGTTCTCAACCTTGATGGAGAGCAGATCTTCGTTGATCTCGAAAATAGAAGCCATCGTGGCTTTATTGGCAAATGCTTTGGCTGCTTCTGTCAGATTCCGCAGCCTCCTTACATCAACCTCGACACTTGATGCGAACTCTTTGGGAATGACTCGTGCAAAATCCGGATAGGTCCCCTCAACATTACGCGAGTAAAGCGTCAGTCCATGCTCCAGCTCAAACCGGAAGTAATCCTCCGAGAAGGACACCGAAACGGTCTCTCGTACCAGCCTGGGCAGCAGCTGAATAACTCTTTTCGGGAGGATTCCAGAGTATTCCTGCAATTCACACCGGTGCGCCGGATCCATTTCAGAGATAACCCTGAGGACATGCCCATCAGTTGCATAGGAGGAGAAACTGCCGTTTTGGTTTAAGTAGACACCATTCAGAGCTGGCCTTAGTTCATCGTTGCTCAGGTATGGCAGTTGGCTGTGCAGAAGCATTACTGCCTCTTTGCTCCACTCTCCTATGGATTGGAAGTCCATCTCTGGCAGATTGGGAAAATCCGCCACTTCACCTCGCGGAAACGAAACCGACTTGTTGTCGTAGTTGATCTTGATGCGATTTGGCTCCAACAAATCAACGTCGATCGAGGCCGGCTTGCTCTTTAGGACCGTCTTGATTATGCCGAAAGGTATCAGATAGGACCTGTTGTCTGGTACAGGCATACGGGCGATGAGCTCCAGATCAGTTGCGAGCACATAGCCGTCTTTGATGCACAGATTTCTCAGCACCTCGATGGTCGAGTTTCTGGGCACGACCTTTTCGGCAACAGCCAGAAAACGAATCAGTTCTTGCAGCATAGTTCACCTCATAGTTTATCGGGCATTCCTCCAAATCTCAGTTTGGGCACATTGCACTTGTCGCTGAAGGGTTTCTTGGAGCAGTAGGATTCCTGGCAGTAACCCCGTTCATTCAGTTCCACTGGCTTGCCCTTGTAGGTGCAGTAGTGATGCAAATGGCCTGCATTTAAAAGATGCGCCGTGTACTTGGCAAAGAACTCGCCGAGATCACTTCTACCCATTGTCTGTCGCTGGTACTGTTGAAAAGCAGTGGCCAGTTTGTTCAGCACCTCATCATAGGTAGATTTAGACTCGATGCTTCGAATCCAATCCGGAAGTTGCGCCGAGTTGATCATTCTACGCTTGATATCCTCGAGATCAGAATTGTCTGAGCCCAGGATGCGAACAGGAATGCTGTTCGGTGTAGTGCTTGTACCACCCAGAAAAACCGGTCGAGATGTAACAGGCCCGGCCGGTCTCACGCCCGTGCTGGCAATGAATTCGTTGATGCCGATGACGATGCGGTTCAACATATCAAGAGGCTCGTCAACTGGAACGAGATTCGGCTTTTTCTGAGATGCTGGACTGGCCGCTTCCTGAAAGCCTTCATCTTTCAGTGCTAGTTGCAGATCATTGACGTCCAGGTTCAGGTCATCGGGCAGGACAAACTGGATCTCCGCTACCAGATGCTGTCCATTTTTGGAATGAGTCACAACCGGTATCGAGTTATGCCCCGGAAGGAACCCCTTGGGAAAGAGGATTCGCCATTGCTTGGTAAGCAGCTGATCTTTATGCTGCTCCTTTAGCTCCTCTATCCAACGGTTTACTTCATCACGGATCCGCTCCATTATCAGCTTTTTATACTCCTCACTCATAGCGCCTCCATCGCTGCCCGCTGCTGCTTTTCCAGGACTTCGTTCCTCTCCGATCGAAGGTCAACGATGGCCGGAGCTTTGCAGACCGCACATTTCAATGCCGGCTGGAGGTTCTGATTGACGAGCTTTTCCTCCAGGGATTCCAAAGGCCGGGTATGCAAAATGGTGATGGTCCCGTCTTCGTTGAACCGGAAGGTTGCCCGGATCCACAGAGGAATGATGAAACGTTCCCGGTTGTCGCACATCGTGCATTTGATGTTCATGTCGCCTCCGCTTTTTCGATGCATGCTATGCAGACTATGTTATCGATATCAAGCCGTTTGCCGATGAGTTCCGAGCTGAGCTTTGGTTGTGATATCTCTATCAGTCCCGCCGGCGAGGAGAATAGCTCGTGGTCCGATTCGACTTCCAGATAGAAATTCTTGCGGTTGCCGCAGTGCTGGCATTCGGGAATGGAGAATCCTTCCGGCACTTCGATTTCAATGATTCCCCGCTCCTGTTCGAACATCCTGGAATTCTTGGGACGGTAAACCATCCATGGCACATAGATGAATGCGTTCACCATCGCCATCTTGCACAACAGAGGATTGATATCCGAGCCGAAAAGATTGAGACTATAATTGGAGGCAAAGAGCAGCATTCCTCCGGTTCCGCAGCATGGGTCCAGGACTGACTTGGTTTTGTGAAAAGGTCTAGGTTCATCCCCCATCGTCATCTTGACCATCATCTCGACTACCGACATCGGTGTAGCGAAAAAACCTGCTCCTGTGCCGACATTGTGATTTTGGGCTAGCTCCGCCATGTAATCGCCCGGCTCCTGATAGAAAAGTCCGAGGTTAAAAGTGCAGTACCAATAGTCGTCAGTTTTTTCATCGATGCCTGGGAATGAGACCCCCTTATAATGAAATCCCCATAACAACCAGTCGACGAATTTCTCGATCACGTTGGAATGAGAATGTGAGGCATAGTTGATGCAATCGTTGAGGTTCTTCAGAACTGAATGACCCGGATAGGTCATTACAGGTTGGAAACGAACCACCGGGATTGGCTCGTCTGGAATGCGATCTTTATCCAGAGTTCGCAGCCAATAATTCCAGCGGCCATAAAACATGTCGTCCAGTCCGAGAAGATACGGGATTAGCCATCCTGGCTTGTCCCTTGTGGATCTGATATCAGTGTCCTGCATAGAATTCCTCAATTAAAAAAGGGGTCAGAGAATTACTTCTCCAGCCCCTTCGCTCAGCCATCCCCGTATCCGGCCTCGCTGATTAATTCCTCCAGCGTTATGCTGTAGTGTTGCCGGACCTCCTCGAGCCCATAGTCATAATGTGGACAGGAACTGAAACAGAAATCCTGATCGACCATGCCCGAGTTGCTCTGAATGCACTCCAGACAAGCTTCTCTGAGTTCATCCTCACTGATGTACTGCCCGCAATTAAAACATCCGGGACATCCCAAATTCCAGCAGGCTTCGATCATAAGACCGTAACGGTCCAATTCTGCATTTCCACAGTTGGCACAGTGGAAAATGGGATGCTCCCGTTCAATGGATCGGTCAAGCATTCTGCTGAGGTTCCGGGAAATCGCATCGAGGATTCGGCTGGTCTTTTGCTGATCCAGCTCGACGGCATAGCCTTCCTCGGTTCTCAGGAGATTGTGTTTGAGACGGATGTCTATCATCCATTGATGGGTGTTGCCACAGTAGGGACAGTAGAGGTTGTCTTCGAGGTCGCGACGCTGGTCGGGTTGGTAAGTCTTGATCTCTCTCATCGTTCATCAAGCACATTGACGATGACTTTAGCCAGCCCGGCGATGGCAGAAGCAACCTCGGCCGTCATTTGCAGGCGGTTGCTGATCACCTCTGAGCGTTTCTCTTGCAGTCGATGCTGTACATCATGTGTGAGGAGAACCACATTTGCCGACAGGAGAAGAGAATTGCTGACCAGGCTGGCCAGTTTGATCAGGGCTTGGGGATTGACGTTGATACGGATTTTGGTCTGGCCGCTCATGGCTGTGACGGCTTTTTGCGAGTGAAGATGATTCGAGTGGTCTCGATAATCAGGACACCGATGCCGAGCCATCCGAGGAATTCCCGGGCTTTTTTGATGTCCTTGTCGGTGATGAGGATTCCCTGTTCGGTTCGTTCCATGAAATCTGATCTCCTTGGAAAATGGTTTCGAGGATTTGACCTGCGGCATCAACGATGGCTTTCTGCCGCTTGAATTTGGCGTAATCTTTGGCAAATGAAATGCCTGCGCCGACGGCGATGCTTCCAAGAACGATCCCGCCAAAGGCGAGGACCACATGCTTCATCGAGACTTCGACGATGTGATCCTCTTCCTTGGGAGGGAGCTTTTGCTGAGAGGTGCTCATTGGATCGGAACTGATGCGGGTTTTTCGTCCTCACCTTTGATGGTCTTGACGATCTGGACGGTGGTGAGAACAGCTCCGAAGAGCAGGCTGCCGAGCTGAGCGATGAACTCGACCTTGTCGGAGAGTGTGCCGGTTTTAAGCTTGTCCATTTTAAACTCCTTGTAATAGGTTGGGGAAACAGGGACCAAGATGAGAAAACTTTCCCATCAAAGTTCTTATACCAAAAATTGAGATTTGGATGTGAGTTGACATCTTATTTCGATTTCAGGGTTCTGTAGAGGGTGGCTCTGGAGACGCCGAGCGTTTTTGAGACATCAGAGGCTGAATTAGAGGGGTTGGACATCAGTTGACGGGCGAGCTGGATTTGTTTATCATTCATTGCTTTAGGCCGGCCACCGACTCGTCCACGTGTGCGAGCTGCTTCGAGGCCGGCTTTGGTTCTTTCCCGGATGATATCCCGTTCGAACTCGGCCAGAGCTCCAAAGAGGTGAAAGGTGAGCTTGCCGCCGGATGATGAAGTGTCGATGTTCTCCTGAAGGGACTTGAAGAATACTCCTTTCTTGCTGAAGTCATTTATGACTTCAATGAGGTGTTTGAGGGATCTTCCCAGACGGTCCAGTTTCCAGACTACCAGGGTATCGCCAGGGCGAAGATACTTTGATGCCTGATCGAGCCCCGCTCGATCTGATTTTGCGCCTGATGCGACATCCTGGTAGATGGATTCACATCCAGCTTGTTTAAGAGCATCAAGTTGAAGATCCAGCTTTTGGTCTTCCGTTGAAATACGAGCATAACCAATTTGCATAAGGACTCCTTTCTGAGGGTTTGCTTAGAATTCTTATACCCAAAAGGCGAAATTGCTTGCGTTTTTATGCTTAATTAGCTATAATTTAAAAAATACAAGGGATTGTGGCTAATTGGTGTGGGGTTAATTGGCATGACCTATTGAAAAGCACAAAAGTAGTCATCTGGTTGATGGTGGCTGGTTTTGTGCTTTTTTAATTTATGTAATTTCTGGGGCGATGATGCGTTTTAGACTTTGTACAATAATCCTTCTTTTCGTTTCTACTACTTGTTTCTCTCTTGACTCTCTCAAAGTTGGGGACCCTGCACCTCGTTTCGTGCTGAAAAACCTCGAAGGTAACACATTATTCTTGTCCGATTTTTGCGGCAATTTACGAAATGATGCTGATGAGCCACATGTGGTTGTTTTATCTTTTTTTGCGACATGGTGCGTCCCCTGCATGTCAGAAATACCCATTTTAGAAAAATTTGAAAAGGATTTCAATGCGGAAAGAATTAAAGTATTTTTAATAGATGTAGGCGAGGAAGAACATAGGATCGCCGAGTACGCAATGAAAAAGAAAATTAATCTTCCCATTTTGATAGACAACTTTCTTACCACCTCCAAGCACTATGGCATTGTCAATCAACGTGGTCAGATGAGAATACCTCAATTGGTTATTATTGATAAGAATGGGCTGATTGCTTACAAACATGCAGGCTATAACAAAGACATGGATCTTCGTGAGATGTTAATAAGAAAAATCGGCGAATTATTAAATTAAGCCTTCGATTTGAAACCAGGAGTTATTATGTCTCGGGCAATACAAATCCTTAGTTTATTTTTTTTGCTATTTACATCTTCACTTCATTCACAATCGAATATAAAAACTTTGGGCATCCTTAACCTCGAGTCTGCCAATGTTGCTGAAGTCACGGTTGCAGATGCCAGAACACTTACTAATCGACTTCATACCGAGATTTCAAAAACAGGTCGTTTTCAAGTGGTCGAAATGCAAAAAGTTGATGATATCTTGCGCGAACAGGGCTTGCAGCAAACGGGTTCTTGCGCTTCCGACCAGTGTGTCGCAGAAGTTGGGCAACTATTAGGCGTAGAATGGATGTTAACAGGGTACATAGGGTACATCGGCCACACATACAGCATTGATGTTAGAATCATCGAAGTTAAGACAAGAAAAATAGTTGAGACAGCTTTCGAAAATTATCGTGGCCAATCCGAAGGCCTTTTAGATGTAATGAAATCAATAGCTACTAAGCTTAGTTTTCCATCATCCAGTCAAGCACCTGTTGGAGCACTTCGGATTACTTCACAACCTAGTGATGCAGTAGTCTTGATTAATTCAACTGAAGCTGGGCGCACTCCGCTTACGGTTAATGATTTGGCGCCTGGAGACTATACTATTCAAGGCAAGCTTGATGGGTATTTGCATAGGTCTCTCACTGTCCAGGTCAATCCAGGACGAATTGAACAAGTGGACCTAAGATTATCAAAAATATGCATTCTGAAAATCTCTTCTGCCCCCAATGGAGCTCGTTTGATCCTAAATGGACGGGAGATGGGAATAACACCGTTTTCAGGGCCAGTGTTGACTGGTTCATATCAGGCGGAATTAAACTTGAATGGATACGCTCCCTGGAAGGAAGTGATTAAAATCGATACGGATTATTCCCGCCAAGTCAACTTGATTAAATTTGCTGAATTTGCCCCTCAAGCTGCAAAAGATAAGGGTAAGAAAAAATGGCCATGGTATGTTGCTGGTGTGTGTCTTGCTGGAGGGACTGCGGCAGCAATTCTTTTAAAAGTAGACAGTGAGAATACAGGTACAATACATGTTATTATCCCCAAGAATCCCTAAAATAAAATTATTCGTACCTTCGTATTTTGAAACGATTGAATGGAACTGATTTTGGAGTAAATATGAAGAAGCTGTCGCTGCTTGTTCTTTTTCTCACATTGACAGTAATATTTTGTTCTGATAAGGACCCAGTCTCGAACGGAAATGGTGAGTTATCTGTCGATCTTGTTTTCCCATCCTATTCAGAAAAAGTCTTGGGAAAAACGGGAAATACTTCAATCGCTATTGATCGAATTCGCATACTTATTAAGGATATTAAGGGGAAAACCATTAACGATCAGGACATGAAAGAAGAGGGTGATTCATTTACTGGAGATTACAAATTAGCTGCGGGATCTGGATATTCATTAACAGTCAGCTGTTATCAATCCAATACTTTAATTTATCAGGGATCGGAATCCAATATCAGAGTAAGGGCTAACAAAACAACTTCTATTCAAGTAAATTTGAATGGAGTATATGTAAACATGGGATTGTCGGCGAATTCTCTTTCCTATAATACTGTGCCCGTAAATAATTCTTCAGACAAGACATTACGTATCAGCAATACAGGTACGGCAGCACTGCAGGTGAGCAGTATAAGTACAACAAATGCTGCATTCACCATCGTTGGCTCGACCAGCTTCAGCATTAATCCGGGTAATTATCAGGATGTGACAGTA
>JAKQLB010000358.1 GCA_029567375.1 Bacteroidota bacterium
AATACTTTAAACATCTGTCGATAAAATTAGAATAGTTAGCAAAATAGGTAAAGTCTCTGAAAAGTATCGCTTTCCAACAGCAGCTTAAGAGTCTTAAAAGCCACTTTGGGTCCGCTGTTGACAGCAACAAATATAGCACAAAAATTGATGAAAGAGTATCAATAAAAAACCTTTCCGGCAAAAGTACTCGATTCGAGATGGTCTTATCAGATAGTTTGCTATAAGAAGCCTATAATACTACACAATCCTATCAGAACTAATCGCAGATCCATAAAAACAACAACAGCGGCCCTAAAAAAGCCGCTGTCGTTGATATATGTGTTTGTAGTTTGTGGTTATTTTACTTCTTCAAAATCCACATCAGTCACTTCGCTGTCGGGGCTGCTGCTGCCGCCCTGGCCGCTTGAACCAGTGTCAGTGGAGCCGCCACCACCGCCCTGAGCTTGTGCTGCCTTAGCCATATCTTCGCTGGCAGCATGCCATGCCTGATTGAGGGCCTCGCTTGCGCGGTCGATATCGGCGATGTTTTGAGATTTGTGAGCCTCCTTGAGCTGTCCGAGAGCATTCTCGATGGCGCCCTTCTTGTCAGAGGGGATCTTGTCACCATATTCCTTGAGATTCTTCTCACTCTGGAAGATCATCGTGTATGCAGCGTTGATCTTGTCGATGCGCTCCTTCTCTGCCTTGTCGGCAGCCTCGTTGGCCTTAGCCTCGTCACGCATTCTCTTGATCTCCTCCTCAGTGAGCCCTGTTGAGGCCTCGATGCGGATCTTCTGCTCCTTACCGGTAGCCTTGTCCTTTGCAGTTACGTTGAGGATACCGTTGGCGTCGATGTCAAAGGTAACTTCGATCTGAGGAACGCCGCGGGGTGCGGGAGCGATACCGTCGAGATGGAACATTCCGATCTGCTTGTTGTCGCGTGCCATTGAACGCTCACCCTGGAGTACGTTGATCTGCACTGAAGGCTGGTTGTCGCTTGCAGTGGAGAAGGTCTCCGATTTCCTGGTAGGAATGGTGGTGTTAGCATCGATGAGCCTGGTCATCACACCGCCGAGGGTTTCGATACCTAGGGAGAGGGGAGTCACGTCAAGCAGTAGTACGTCGGTCACGTCGCCTGAGAGTACACCACCCTGGATAGCTGCTCCAACTGCTACTACCTCATCGGGGTTTACGCCCTTGTGGGGAGCTCTGCCGAAGAATTTCTCCACAAGCTCCTGGATGGCAGGGATACGGGTGGATCCGCCCACGAGGAGTACCTCGTCAATGTCCGATGCCTTGAATCCTGCATCTGATAGTGCCTTGCGGCAGGGCTCGAGAGTGGCCTGGATAAGGTCATCACAAAGCTGCTCAAATTTAGCGCGTGTCAAGGTCTTCACAAGGTGCTTGGGAATACCATCCACAGGCATGATGTAGGGGAGGTTGATCTCCGTTGAGGTCTGGCTGGAGAGCTCGATTTTGGCCTTCTCTGCGGCCTCTTTCAGTCTCTGGAGAGCCATAGGGTCCTTCCTGAGGTCAATACCTGAATTATCAGCCATAAACTCTTCAGCGAGCCAGTTGATAATTTTGTAGTCAAAGTCATCACCTCCAAGGTGTGTGTCACCATTGGTGGACTTCACTTCAAATACACCGTCACCCAGTTCGAGAATGGAGATATCGAAAGTACCGCCACCGAGGTCGAATACTGCAACCTTCATATCCTTGTGCTGTTTATCAAGGCCGTATGCGAGTGCTGCAGCCGTAGGTTCGTTGATGATCCTTCTTACCTTAAATCCTGCGATCTCACCGGCCTCTTTCGTGGCCTGACGCTGAGAGTCGCTGAAGTATGCAGGCACGGTGATGACTGCCTCGGACACTGTCTGTCCCAGATAGTCTTCGGCTGTCTTTTTCATTTTCTGGAGCACCATAGCCGAGATCTCCTGAGGAGAATAGAGACGTCCGTCAATATCCACGCGAGGAGTATTGTTGTCGCCTTTGACCACCTTGTATGATACTCTCTTACTCTCTTTTGAAACCCTGTCATAAGTTTCACCCATAAATCTCTTGATGGAGAAAATGGTCCTTTCAGGGTTGGTGATGGCCTGTCTTTTGGCTGGATCACCTATTTTTCTTTCGCCGTTGTCAGCAAATGCCACAATCGAAGGAGTGGTCCTTTTACCTTCGCTGTTTATGATGACAACGGGTTCTTTACCTTCCATAACGGCTACGCACGAGTTCGTGGTGCCAAGGTCAATACCGATAATTTTTCCCATAATTACTTCTATTATTCTTTATTATTGTTTACAATTTCTTGAACGGATTTTCCGTTACGACAATCAATAACGCCAAGATTGTGCCAAGCCCATAAATGAGATTACGGACTGACAATGTGGCAGTCTGACCTTATTTTATACCTGAAAAAAAGAATGAAACGACAATGTAAACTGTCATAGTTTACTGTCCGGATCGAGGTCTAATCCCGACTCAAATGCGCCCTCTTTCTGTTTGTAGAAATGATATTCCCAGTAGGTGCCTTTGGCCATACGATCCACGGTAGGCATATCCAGTTGCATCATTGCAGAAGTTATCACGTTGAAGAGTCGCTGTGATCCGGCTGAGATACCGAATTCGTCCGGATTCACACCGATAAGGAGCAATGCCTCCTCATAGTGGCGCGGTATGCGCTCCCACTTAAATATTTTGAATGCCTCCACAAAATACTCCAGACTCCCCTGAAGCATCAGATAGCAGAGAAATCGTTCCTGTGCAATACGGGAATTGATGCCGGCAAGTGAGAGCTGTATAAGATCGTGCGGTGGATTATTGGTGGTGGTATGTGCGCTGCTGCTCAAATGACCGGCAGGAGGAAGGGAATCCTGCGCTCCCTCAAATCTCTTCAGGAGTTTGCGTGCCGAACTGGAATATCTGGGGCTGCGGCTAAGTATCTGTGCATATTTTCGCACCATCGTATAGTTGCCCAGCGAGTTGTTGTACCTGATCAGCTGTGAGAGCGAGAAATGGGTCATCCCGTGCGGGAAATGGCAGGAGTACTGGAAAATATGGTGGATTGCCTCATTATGGTTGCCCATATAGTAGTTGAGCAGGGAGTTAAAATAGTTGCCCTCTACGGTATGTAGTCCCTCCATATCAAATTCTTCTATGTTTTTGATGGGATAGGTAAAGAGACGATCTCCGAGTTCACCTGTAAAACCCATGGCCAGGAATGCATAGGGCATCATCTCCGGCCGATCTATGGAACTCTGCGGAGTGACGTTGTCCAGCACCTTGTTCCAGTCCCCTTTATAAGTAGCGTATCGCACTTTTGCGGTGGTTTCGTCGCTGCGTATATCTTTGCTTATGGAGATAAATAAAGCCGATCCTGTTACAAACAGGGCAATAACTGCAATTTTCCATATTTTGAGCTTTGCAGCCTCTTTTTTCTTTGCAAAAAGTGCAACAATAGCAAGTCCTAAGGAGATCAGAAGTATCTTAAAGAGAATAAGAGGTGTCTCTGCCATTGACGCGTATATCCAGCTGAAGCAAGATAACGCAACAGCATCTACTATCTGAAAAACTTCCACAATTGGGAAAGGGGAGCTTATGCGTTGTGAGAAAAAATTATATAGCAGAAATATCAAAGTAACAATCAGCGCAGTAAGCAGCGGCCCTACCATTGGTATTTCATAAAACTGCACAAAAAATGACTCTAAAAGATGGGATAGGGGCCAGGATGTGGCGAAAGTCTCTCTGAAATAATCTCCTGTAAACAGGAAGAGGCTGTTTTGTCCCTGAATGATGGCCGTATAGCGCTGGAACAGAGCTCCGATGCAGAATACGACTGCAAACAGCAGCGCGGCTATGATATATTTTCCTCTGTTTTTCATCATTTGAAGAGTTTTGAAACTGCTTTTTCGTAATCTTTTACCTCACCCTTTATAAATTCGGGGATATTGTAGGATTTCAGGCGCAGCGTGTTGTGTTTGAAATTTTTCTGCGGCAGCAGGAAGGGCTTGTCAAACTCTCCGTTGCCTTTGTAATGTGCTATGTAAACTCGGGTGTATCGTCCATCCAGACGGCGACTTCCGAAGATCACCCATTTACCGTTGGACGACCAGCTATGGTAGCTTTCGGCCTTCTCGCTATTGAGAATTTCCGCAGGAAATGCCTCTTTGGATTCAACATCATACATCCATAGATCTGCCTCGCCATGCCAGATGGGGAAGGTGCCGAATGCAGTGTGGGTAAAAAGCACATATCCGTCATTGTAACGGGGAAATGAGACCGAGCAACTGTCGTCACCGAAGAGTTCTTCAGGTTCTCCTACAAATTGACCATCCTCAAATCTGGCAGACATCAATCTGTAATGTACTTTTCCACGATTGTTGGCCACATTTTCGATGGCCTCGGCAGAGCAGAAATAGAGTGTGGATCCATCTTCCGACCAGGCTGGGAAGGTCTCCAGACGTGACTCCAGGGAGAGTTGGGGTACAAGCATGACTGAGTCGGTCTGAAGGTCCATCAGTATGATATCCGAAGCGGTATCATAGACCTCTATAGGTTGGAATTCGTTTACGGTAAAGCACTGGAAGGTACTGTTGGAAGAGAATACCACATAACGGCCTGAGGGGTGCCAGGCCGGATAGGTGCCTTGTCTTTGTGCACCTACCTGTGCCAGATTGATAATCCGTACCTGATCTTCGTCAATGAAGACGGTGCCGCCCCCTTTCCCTCTGGCGTGGAACAACATTCTTTGAGGGTTTCCTGAGTCAAATGTGTGGCAGTTGACACACCCCATATCATTGGCCCTGTTGGATACGATGCGGCTCTCTTTGTAGGATGCGAGTTCCCTCTGAGCTATGACTATGTTGTGCCAGCTCTCGTACCCCGGTTCTATGAGCCTGTAGGCAATGTAGGGGTCTATCGGGTCTGCGGAGATATATACGGGGAAGGGTTTGTGGAGAGTTGCCATTTTGTCTCCTTTGCGCCACGATGTGACGGTGTACCACAGAGTGTCACCATCTCTCTCCATTTCGTAGCGGCAATTGCTGCCGTCAGTCATTTCGAAGGTGAGTTTTGCAATCTTTTCGGGTATGGTTACTCCGATATAATCGGGAATGATATCGGGATAAGAGTCGTTCGGGATCCTTTCCGAAGGTGCTCCCGAGCATGAATGGAGCAGTATAGCAATCAGGGTAATGCCCGTTATATGTTTTATGAGTCTCATTTTATGTAATATTTATCTCTTCAGTATCGGTGACCAATCCACGGGTGCTTCGACTGTAAGAGGCTCTTTGGTTACAGGATGAATCAGGGATAGGCGTCTTGCATGCAGCGAGATTCCGCCGTCAGGGTTGGAGCGGCGAGCGCCATATTTGAGGTCCCCTTTGATGGGGCAACCTATGGCGGAGAGTTGGCAGCGGATCTGATGATGGCGTCCGGTCAGCAGTTCGACCTCTATCAGCCAATAGCGTTCGGTCTGTTCCAGGGTTTTGTAGCGTAGCCGCGCCTCTTTTGCTCCCTCGGGGACTCTGGCTCCTGCAGCCACCGGATAGGCGTAGCTGCGATTTTGATTTTCATTCTTTTTCAGGAAATGGACCAGTTCGCCTTCAAGGGGCTCAGGACTTACGGCCGTCAGGGCCCAATAATATTTTTGGACGCTCCCCTCGCGGAACATGGTATTTAGTCTTTCGAGTGACTTGGATCTTTTGGCGAAAATGGTGATTCCGCTTACCGGTCTGTCGAGACGATGTGGCACTCCCATAAAGACATTCCCGGGTTTTGAATCGCGTTGGGCCACAAATGCCTTCAAGGTCTCACTAAGAGGCTCGTCTCCGGTCTTGTCACCCTGCACAATCTCTCCGCCACGCTTGTTGAATATCAGCATGTGATTGTCTTCGTAGAGTATTCTCGAAGCAATATCTTCAAACTCATTTTCCGAAAGTTTCCTGTATATCATAATAAATGCGACAACTTTTTGATCCGGTACGCTTACGTTTTCAATTTCTCACAAAGATAACAAAACTCATTGAGATTATTTTTCTCTCTGCAAATGATCTAAGGGAATATTATGGTGAATCCCCATTCATAATTTTCTCCTGCCGGAATCATCGCATAATCGTCAGGCAGTGAGCCCCAGCTGTCATATCCACCCACGCCCATCTGACGCCAATCGAGACAAACCTCCACATAATCCCTTATATTGGAGGTGATGTCGTTGACATGTTTCTGTTTCCCCAAATCGAAATCCTCCACAGAATTGCGCAGGGCATTGAATTCCATATATTCATCCGCCAGAATCGTCATATCGGCAAATTCTATCCGGCGTACATCGCAATGGTGACCACACTCCTGAGGTCTGACATAGCGGACATACTCCTCTCTTGCGCTGCTCTTATAAAGTCCGATAAGCGAACCCTCCTTGCGGTCGATGTAGTTTTCCGCCGGTCCCCGGCCAAAATAGCTGAAACCGTCATTGTATGAATCAAGCCTGAACCGCACTCCTATTCTGGGTACAAATAGGGGAGAAGTATCGTCAGGGTTTGATTCTACTGCGTTGAAACGCGTTGAAACGTGTATTACAGCATTACGATTTATGCGGTATTCCATTTCGAAACTATTTCCGGCAGGAAGGGAATAGATGATTTTTAGAATAGCATCTTCTCCCTCCATAGAGGCGTTGGACGAGGCTTTAAAGTCACTAGAGGCCTCTTTCCAAATAGCATTTTTCCTAAACATGCCGTTGCCATAATCATTGTCGGTAGGGGCCCGCCAGAAATTGGGCCTTATTCCCCAGCCATCGGCAAAACGCTCTTTACCGTCCACTTTCAGAGAAACGAGGATGCAAAGAGATTTGTCATAAACCATTTCCAAACGTTTATTACGGATAACAATAGAACCGGAATTTTCCTCAATCGCCAATTCATTGCCCTTTTTCATTTTCGGAAGAGTCACATTCTCGCGAAGCGAAATGGGGAATTGAGCTGAAGCCACCTCGTGGCCGGCAGGAATAAGCCGCTCCGCCTCCCTGGTAACCGCCGAAAAGCGGATATAATAATCCACATCCTCTTTGAATTTCAATCTCCTGTATGAAATATCAAATGACTCTACGCATTGGGCCGCAGTGGAGAAATTGAGCTTGCCCTTTCTCACCACCTTGCCGTCGCCCTCTATGAACCAGTGAATGTCATAGCCCTCCAGAGAGGTGAAATAGTGGAGGTTGGTAATATTAAATCCTTTGCCGGAGGCGGGATCATCAGCCTCAAACAGAATATTGGTATATGCGTGGCGTACTTCCTCCATGGAGGGGTGCGGGGTACGGTCGGGGGCTATGATACCATTGCAGCAGAAATTGCCGTCGCTGGGCATATCCACTCCATAATCACCACCATAGGTCCAGTACTCATATCCCTTTTCATCTTTCTCCAGGAACCCCTGGTCCACCCAATCCCAGATAAAAGCCCCCTGCAGTTGGGGATAGAGGCGGATTTGTTTCCATTGTGCACTCAGACCTCCGTTGGAATTGCCCATTGCATGAGAATACTCGCTTGGGATGACCGGACGGTCGCAGCCCTCTTGGCCCATCTTCGCGAACCAGTCGGCGGAGGGGTATTGAGGCACATACATATCGGTGTTCCACTCGAGCAACGCCCTTTCATAGACAATCGGACGGTTCATTCCGGGGTTGGCTTTTTCGCGCTCCTCAATCCATTCGTAGGCCTTATACATATTGTATCCGTTGCCGGCTTCATTGCCGAGGGAGAGAATTGTGACACAGGCGTAGTTTTTACACCTCTCATACATATTTATAATACGATCCTGGTGCAGCGCATAAAAGTCGCGGTTGTTTGCCAGAGTGCCGCCCTCGCGCAAATTGTACCCCATCCCATGCGACTCAATATTGGCTTCGTGATAGACATAAAATCCCAACTCATCGCACAACTCATAAAACAACCTCGGCTGGGGATAGTGTGCTGTACGGATAGCATTGATATTGTGTTTACGCATCAGCTCCAGGTCCTTCAGCAGAAGTTCCCTGCTTATATAGTGACCCGTATTCTGGTCGTGCTCGTGGATATTTACTCCCTTGAATTTAATCGGCTGTCCATTGACAAAGAAAAGGCCGTCCTTGATCTCAAATCTGCGGAATCCCACTTTGAATGGGATATATTCATTTTCAACCCTCATCACCAGATCATAGAGGTTCGGATGCTCAGCCGACCAGGGCTTAACGTTCTCTATTTGTGCACTAAAACTTACGTTTATATCGCTTGTGGTGCTGTTTCCTGAAGCCACTATAATTCCATTTTTGTCGAGAAGCTCGAAACCTGTCTCCACTTGACGGGAATCGGGGTTGAAGAGTTCCATACGGATCGTCAGCCGGCCCTCACCGGATTCACTTAGAATAGGAATTACGGTGAAGTCGCGAAGTGAAGTTTGCTCCTGGGCAGAGAGATAAACGTCTCTTTCGATACCGCTGATCCTCCAGAAATCCTGGCACTCCAGCCAGGTGCCGGTGCTCCATCTCATAATTTTTATTACAAGATGGTTGGAGCCCGATTTGAGGAAATCGGTAATGCGCCATTGCGCCCTGTCTTTGGAGTTTTCGCTATAGCCCGCTTCGACACCATTTAGATAGACATAGACGCCCGATTTGGCACCGTCGAGGTTGAGGTATATCTCCTTGCCCTGCCACTCCTGAGGTACGGTGAAGGTGCGCTGATAGACTCCTGCAGGGATTGGCTCCGGCAATGTGGGTTTTACGCTGCGGGTATAGGGAAATTCGTAAGGATGGTTGACATAAATCGGGATGCCGAACCCCTGTCTCTCCCAGTTGCCCGGAACCTTGATATCGCTCCACTGAGCGGTGGAAAAGTCCGGTTTTTCGATACCTGCGGGAAGATCCCTGTAATCATCGGTGTAGAGGAATTTCCAGGTGCCGTTGAGGGAGAAATAGAATGGAGAGGATTCGTATGTCCCTTTCAAGGCCGCCTCGCGGCTGCCGAAAACGGAAAACTCCGTCCTCGGATACTCTTTCCCGACTCCGGTGGTCTGAAGGTCGTTCCAATAGGGAATATCAGCCGCTGCATTTACACACAACAGCGATGCAATTATAAATAAGTATAAACGTTTCATCATAGGAATATAAGAGTTGTATTTGCAAATATACATAAATGTTGCAAGTTGCGGATGTAGTGTTGCGTGTTGTGGGGTGTGGGTGTAGTATGTAGTGTGTAGTGTGGAGAGTTTTGAGTTATTTCTGGCCAACTTAGCTTAGCACGATTCAAATAACATGAGCATAGAAAATTGGTTTTTTCGGAGCCATATTATTTGAAGTTATACGAGTTATGGGAAGTTTTAAGTTTGTAGATTGATGCATCTAATACAATTCAAATAACACGTGCCTAGAAAAATTTTGTGTTTTCAGGGCACGTGTTATTTGGATATTATGTATGGGTGCGCGAAGCTATTTCACAAAGTGAAAATGCGGTCCGAAACGCTCAAATGCGGCTCTGTCGAGTTCTTCTCTGGCGTCCGGATGTGCAATGCCGATGATAAGCTTTGCACGCTCCTGGAGAGACTTTCCGTAGAGGTTGATTGCACCGTACTCCGTTACCAACCAATGAATGTGGTTGCGTGAAGTGACAACTCCGGCTCCGGGGGTCAGGATCGCAGAGATTTTGCTGATACCCTTGTTTGTAGCTGAAGGCATTGCAATAATGGCTTTACCACCTTCGGATCGGGAAGCACCATATGTGAAGTCCATTTGACCGCCTACGCCCGAATAGAATTTTGTACCGAGTGAATCGGCACACACCTGACCTGTGATATC
Organism: Bacteroidota bacterium; assembly: GCA_029567375.1. Classification (GTDB taxonomy): domain Bacteria; phylum Bacteroidota; class Bacteroidia; order Bacteroidales; family UBA932; genus Cacconaster. The sequence continues at coordinate 9,806 of JAKQLB010000358.1, forward strand.
CACCTGTAGTGCGGAGTTGATGGCAGTTACCTTGGGGTTTTGCGCAATGATGAAAGGGTCGTTGGTATAGGCTACATCCTTCATAAGCACCATAGGGTTGTCATCTATAAAGTCGTAACAAGTCTGCGAACCCATAAGGAAAGTGGCTACCATTTTCCCTTTGTCTATAGCTTTGTTTGCTCCATTGATCACACCCTTTTCCACCAGAGGGAGTACTCCGTCCGCAAACATCTCCGTATGAATCCCCAGGTTTTTATGATTACCGAGTTGGGCGAGCACTGCATTTGGAATGGCTCCGATTCCCATCTGGAGAGTGGCGCCATCCTCGATTAAGTTGGCACAGTGGATACCGATGGCTTTCTCTATCTCGTTGGGCTCCGAGAAGTGAGCAGGCTCGAGGGGAGTATTGTCTTCTACAAACAAATCAATCATCGAAACCGGAATCATCGCATCCCCCCAGGAACGGGGTACATTTTTATTGACTACTGCAATAACATGTTCGGCGCACTCGATTGCAGCCAGAGTAGCGTCCACGGAGGTACCAAGGGAGACAAAGCCGTGCTCGTCGACCGGAGATACCTGTATCATCGCTACATTACAAGGGAGATAGCCGGCCCTGTAGAGTTTCTGTGTCTCGCCAAGTAAAATGGGAATATAGTCGGCATAACCTGCCTGAACACTCTTGCGGACATTGCTTCCTACGAAAAATGCCTGGTGAAAAAAGATACCTTCATATTTGGGATCGGCATAGGGGGCTTCACCCTCGGTATGGAGGTGGTGTATGCGAACATCTTTGAGCTCGCCAGCATCACCGCGGCGACAGAGTGCCCGGATCAGGATTTGGGGAGCACTGGCCACGCTGCTCAAATGGATGTGGTCGCCCGATTTTACCACTTTAACTGCCTCGTCGGCGCTGATAAACTGAATATTTTGCATTGTTGTTGTTTTTAATCCATTTAGTTGTTTTGTCAGAATGGCAAATTAATGAAAAAATATCCGATTTGGGAAACTTTTGGTAATTTTGTCACTGTTTAACACCAACCGACCATGAAGAGAGATATCAGATTAGAGGCATTTGAACGGCTGCTCGACATTATGGATGAGCTTCGTGCCAAATGTCCCTGGGACAGGGAGCAGACGATGGAGTCCATAAGACCGCTTACCATTGAGGAGACTTATGAATTGAGCGAAGCCATTCTTGCAGGAGATTCACGCAACATAGCGAAGGAACTGGGAGACATTCTGCTTCACATAGTCTTTTACGCCAAAATAGGAAGTGAAGAGGGCAAATTTGACATTACCGATGTCATAAATATGCTTAACGATAAGCTTGTTTACCGCCATCCGCATGTCTTCGCGGCCGGTAACGTGGAAGATTCCGCCCAGGTGATACGCAATTGGGAGTCCCTGAAGCAGACGGAGAAGGGAGGCAACAAGACCGTACTCTCAGGAGTCCCCGAATCCCTGCCTTCGTTGCTCAAGGCTTACCGGATGCAGGACAAGGCGCGGGCGGTGGGATTTGATTGGGAGGAGAAATCGCAGGTATGGGATAAAGTAGCTGAAGAGATAGGGGAATTCCGTACGGAACTTGACTCGATGGATGCTTCCGATCCCGCCTCGGTAGAAAGGGCGGAAAGTGAGCTGGGAGATCTGCTCTTTGCGGTGGTCAATGCGGCGCGTCTATATGATCTCAATCCGGACACTGCTCTGGAGATGACCTGCCGCAGGTTTAAGGAGAGGTTTACCTATCTTGAGCTTAAGAGCAAAGAGCTCGGGCGCAATCTCAAGGATATGACCCTCGACGAGATGGATGCCATCTGGGACGAGGCTAAGAGCAAGGGACTCTGATATGTGGCAGGAGAGGACAGAGCTGCTCCTTAATCCGGAGCAAATGCGGCGGCTACGCGATGCCCGTGTAGCGGTTATCGGCCTTGGAGGTGTAGGCGCCTACGCCGCCGAAATGATTGCACGTGCCGGCGTGGGATCACTGCTGATACTTGATTTGGACAATCTCTCGCTCTCCAACCGCAACCGCCAGTTGTTGGCACTGGAGTCCACTACGGGCAGACCCAAGACCGAAGTGATGGCTGAACGTCTGCGGGACATTAATCCCGATATTTCCCTTACCATCATCCGTGATTATCTCACTCCGGAAAACGTGGACCAGCTCCTTGCCGGTCACCAAATTGATTTTCTGGTAGATGCCATTGACACTCTCTCCCCGAAGATAGCTCTCATCCGCTATTGCGTCACACACCACATACCCCTCGTCTCCTCGATGGGGGCGGGAGCCAAATTTGATATTACAAAGGTGAAGATAGCCGATATTTCAAAATCATTCAACTGCCCTCTTGCCTATATAATGCGCAAAAAACTGCGCAAAGAGGGGATTACAAAGGGTTTCAAGGTGGTCTTTTCCGAGGAACTGCCCGACCGCGAAGCCATCATCCCTGTAGAGGAAACCAATAAAAAATCACAGGTGGGTACCATTTCTTACCTGCCGGCAGCTTTCGGACTTGCCTGTGCCCAAACGGCAGTTGCTTTTTTCATTTAATGATACTATATTTGTCGCCTGACAAACAAAACAACAGTCCCTATTAATATATTTATTTATGAAACTAAAAGAGATAGTCGCCCTTGTTGAAGGAAAGGTGGTTTGCGGTGAGCAACATCTTGACGAATCCGTAGAGTATGCCTTTTCTTCCGATCTGATGAGTGATGTGCTAACGCTGAGAATCACTGATTTTCTGCTTGTGACAGGACTTAGCAACATTCAGTCCATAAGGACGGCCGAAATGTCCGACCTTAAATATATTCTTATCGTGCGCGACAAGAAAGTCACTCAGGATATGATTGAACTTGCGGAGGACAATGATATGACCATCATCACCACCGAGTTCTCTATGTTTAAGACTTCCGGTCTGCTCTTTAATGCAGGTCTTAAACCTGTTTATTGATTATGGAACTTGTTTATAAAGTTGAAGGAGGTGACTTTAACAAAGCCGGCCATGCTTCATCGCAGATTAAGAGGGTACTAAAACAACTTGGAGTGCCACCTGCAATAATTAAGCGTGTGGTAGTTGCCATGTATGAGGCTGAAGTCAACATTGTGGCTCATGCCTGGCGTGGTGTAATCACCGCAGGAGTTAATGAGTCCGGCATCCGGGTGGTCCTCGATGACGAAGGTCCCGGCATACCAAACATAGCACAGGCTATGGAAAAGGGTTATTCTACCGCTTCTGCGGAGGTACGTGATATGGGCTTTGGCGCAGGTATGGGCCTTCCCAACATACGCGCCAATGTAGATGAATTCAATATAACATCTGAGGTTAACAAAGGTACGGTTTTAGATTTTTTCATTAAATTCTGATAATTTATGGCAGACGGTGCACATTGCAGATACTACCGTGGATTGGAGATCATGCCTGATCTTTGTATCGGTTGTTCACACTGTATGAAGGTGTGTCCGACCGAGGCGTTGAGGGTCAAAGGAGGCAAGGCTGTAATCCATACCGACCTCTGCATCGATTGCGGCCGCTGCTATCGTGAATGTCCCACCAATGCGATAAGGGTGGTAGATGATGATTTCGATCATATTTTCGATTACAAACACCGCCTGTTGCTGGTACCGAGTCTCTTCTATTCCCAGTTTGAGGATATAGAGATGAACGAAATCAACCGTATTATAGGCTCGCTGGGATTTACGGAGGTAAGTCCCGTGGAGTTGGGTGTAGATTATCTCATTGAAGAAATGAATCGCTACCTTGAAGAAGCACCTCGCGAGGAAAAACCTGTAATTTCCTCCTATTGTCCGGCTGTCGTTCGTTTGATACAGGTGCGTTTTCCCTCGCTGGTGGACAATATAATGACGCTTCTGCCTCCTTTGGAGATAACAGCCCAATATTATATAAGTAAATACCGTGAAGCCGGCATTCCTGAAGAAGATCTGGGTATATTTTACCTTACTCCCTGCGTAGCCAAGATTGCAGCTGTCAAGGATCCGGTTGGAGGATATGTTTCTCCGATTACCGGAGCCATCAATATGGATCTGCTCTATAGTAAAGTGATGATGGTTCATCGCAATCACACTTGTGCCGAGAACAACATCCGCATCAATGAAGAGATTACTTCCAACGCCATTCGCTGGTCCACCACCCGTGGGGAAGCCAATGCTACCCGTGGTGTAGCCCTGGCTATCGACGGTATGGGCAATGTGATAGAATTTTTGGAAAAGGTGGAGAATGGGGATATTGAGGGAGTTGACTTTTTGGAACTTCGATGCTGTGACGAGTCCTGTTCCGGTGGCATACTGGTAAGGGGCAACCGTTTTCTGGTAGCTGACGGTCTCCACAAAAGGGCATCCACAGCTCCCTGGGTTAACCCTTATATTAAGGATTTTCGCAAATATTGCGCTGAATATATGACCTTTGACAAGGTGCAGCCACGTGCCTTTATGAAATATGGCAGGGATATCAAGGAGGCCATCCGCAAGATGGAAGAGGTACGCAAGTTAAAGCAATTGCTACCCGGTATCGATTGCGGTGCCTGCGGTTCTCCCGGCTGTGAGGCTCTTGCCGGAGACATAGTCAATGGTGAGAGAACTATTAACAATTGCGTCTTCATGCAGATTGCCAATGAAAGGAGAGGCACTCTGGATGTGGACGAAGCCATCGCCCTGATGGAAGAAATATGGGGTAAAAGATATGACTATTAGAGAACTTGTAAAAGAAATGGACCTTCAGGTATTCTCAGGTGAGAATGGACTTGACAGGGAGATTGAGGGCGGATATGTATCGGATCTGCTCTCTGACGTTATGGGCTTTTCACAGGAAGGTGAAGTTTGGGTAACTCTCCAGACGCACAAAAACATAATGGCAGTGGCCTCTCTCAAAGATTTGGCCGCCATCGTGCTGGTTAAGGGACTCAAACCCGATGAGGATGCAATGGAGGTTTCAAACGAAGAGGGACTGCCCATTTTGGGTACAGACAAATCCTGTTTTGAATTTACGGGCAAACTCTGGTCTCTCATAAACTAACAACCGTGGAGCTTGGGTCATACAAAGGGGATTTGCATAACCACACGTTTCTCTCCCCCTGCGGTGACATCGAGATGACTCCAAGGTTCATCGTCAGCCGCGCCCGGGAGAAGGGTTACAGCATTGTGGGCATTACCGACCACAATACTACCCGACAATGTCCTGAAATCCATGCTCTTGGTCAAGAGAATGGCATTCTGGTACTCTGTGGCGCGGAAATTACCACACGTGAAGAGGTTCATTGCCTCGCTTTTGTCGAAGGTCCGGAACGGCTTGATATGCTGCAGGAATATCTTAGCAAACATCTTCCTCCGATACCCAATGTCCCTGAAAAATTCGGTTACCAGTTGTGGGTTGACCGTGATGAGAATATTCTCGGCGAAGAGGAGTATCTTCTCATATCAGCCATAGACCAATCGTTGGAGCAGGTCGAGGCCTTTGTACGGAGTTTGGATGGCATATTTATACTTGCACATGTGGACAAAAGTCGTGATTCGGTGATAAGTCAGCTTGGATTCATCCCCTTTGATCTCAAACCGGATTCGCTGGAGATTTCAGCCCGGTGTGACCATGCTCAACTGCTCCAAACGCATAAATACCTTTCAAAATATCGTTTCATCCGCTCTTCGGATGCTCATTACCAGGAGGATTTCCTCTCTTCGGGATGCACTTTCCATATCCGCGAGCTCACCTTTTCGGAGGTGGCGATGGCTCTCAGAGGGCAGGAGGGGCGCTTTGTTTCACTTGATTGAATCCTAAAAGTATGAATGATCTTGCAATGCATATCCTGGACATTGTCCAAAATTCTATTTCGGCGGGAGCCAAAAATATATGGATAGAGGTGCTGGTATCTATAGTACGCGATCTGCTCTCCATATCCGTCAGGGACGACGGCAAGGGTATGACCCCCGAGATGGTTGCAAAGGTGACCGACCCTTACTGTACAACTCGTACTACACGTAAAGTGGGACTCGGACTCCCGCTCTTAAGGCAGGGTGCCGAGCAGGCAGGTGGCTCCCTCTCCATTGACTCCACAGTCGGAGTAGGAACTACTGTTAAGGCAGAATATGGCCTGAGTCATATCGATCGTCCTCCTATGGGAGATTTGGCAAATGCTTATGTGCTGCTGCTCGGAGCAAATCCCAAGATCAATATAACCTTACACTATATTACCGATGAGAACGATTTCAGCATCAGCACAAGAGAACTTGATGAGGCTCTGGATGGACTGCCTCTAAACGATCCGCAGGTGATGAATCTGATTTACGAAATGGTCAGCAGCAACATCTGAACATTTCTTTTTGTTTATGAGAAATAATATGGCTATTTTTGGACTTTGTTTTAGGAAACCCCTGTTTATTCTGTCATAAAATAAACACTTTATAAATAAAAACTCTCAAATATTATGAACAAAATTAAATCGCTTGATGATTTGCGCAAAATGAAGCAGAGCCTCAAGTCGGACATTTCAATCCGCGAGAAAAGTGACAAAGCGGAGGAGATGGTCAGAGTGAGGGTCGCAATGGCAACTTGCGGTATTGCCGCCGGTGCGCGCGAGGTGATGAACACGCTTCTACGGAAGGTAGAGCAGGATTCTCTCCCTGTCGTTGTTACCCAAGGCGGCTGTATGGGCTACTGCTATGCTGAGCCTACCATTGAGGTTGCCGTACCGGGCAAAGACCCCGTAGTTTTCAGTCATGTTGATTCAGCCAGGGCGCTGGAAATCGTTGACAAATACATTGTCAAAGGTGAACTCATAGACGGTATAATTCCGGTCAATTACCAGACAATCCAGGAAAAGCTCTAATCTTATGGTACAGATCAAAATGCATTTACTGGTATGCGGCGGTACAGGTTGCCGTGCATCCGAGAGCGATCGTTTGGTTGAACAGCTCAACCATCATTTGCAGCTCAATGGGCTTGCAGAGGAGGTTAAGGTGGTTACCACCGGCTGTTTCGGTTTCTGCGAGAAGGGACCCATTGTTAAAGTGATTCCCGACAATACATTCTACACCCAGGTTACACCTGAAGATGCTGAGGAGATTGTTAAAGAGCACGTTCTCAAAGGTAGAAAAGTGGCACGTCTTCTCTATGAGGACCCTGAAACACTGGAACACATCAGTGACTCCAAACACATGGAGTTCTATCAGAAACAGGTGAGAATAGCGCTACGCAACTGCGGATTCATCGATCCTGAAAATATCGACGAGTACATTGTGCGAGACGGCTATGCCGCACTCGGTCAGGTGCTCGCATCAGACCCCAAGGATACCATCGAACTTATTAAGAAATCAGGTTTGAGGGGCAGGGGAGGCGCAGGTTTTCCCACGGGTCTCAAATGGGAGATAACGGCAGGTAACCAAGCTGACCAGAAGTATGTGGTTTGTAATGCCGACGAGGGTGACCCGGGAGCATTTATGGACCGTTCCATCCTTGAGGGTGACCCCAACTCTATTATAGAGGCTATGGCTATATGCGGCTATTGCATTGGAGCCACAAAGGGTCTTATTTATATTAGGGCTGAATATCCTCTTGCAATCCGCCGTCTGGAGATTGCCATCAAGCAGGCTCGCGAATATGGCCTTCTTGGTAAGGATATTCTTGGTAGCGGATTTGATTTCGACATTGAACTGCGTCTCGGCGCCGGAGCATTCGTTTGCGGTGAGGAGACTGCGTTGATCAGTTCTATGCATGGGTCTCGTGGAGAGCCCACCATCAAACCTCCATTCCCGGCACAATCCGGATATATGGGTAAGCCTACCAACGTAAACAACGTTGAGACCTTTGCCAATATTCCCCCCATCATTCTCAAGGGATGGGAGTGGTTTAATTCCATCGGTTCTGAGAAGTCCAAAGGTACCAAGGTATTTGCACTCGCAGGTAAGATCAACAACGTAGGTCTTATCGAGGTTCCTATGGGCACAACCCTTCGCGAGGTAATCTTTGAAATTGGAGGTGGCATCAAGGATGGCAAGCGCTTTAAGGCTGTTCAGACCGGAGGTCCTTCCGGTGGATGTCTCACAGAGCAGCATCTCGATACCCCTATTGACTATGAACATCTTACTGCAGCAGGTTCGATGATGGGATCCGGAGGTATGATTGTAATGGATGAGGATGACTGTATGGTTTCTGTGGCTAAGTTCTATCTTGAATTTACAGTTGAGGAGTCCTGCGGTAAATGTGCTCCTTGTCGTATCGGCAACAAGCGCATGCACGAGACTCTGGAAAAGATATGCCAGGGCAAAGGCACTTTGGATGATATAGAGTATCTGGAGAATCTCGGTAAGGTAATTAAAGATACCGCCCTCTGCGGTCTCGGCCAGACATCACCCAACCCGGTTCTTTCTACCATTCAGTACTTCAAAGATGAATATCGTGCTCACGTGGTTGACAAAAAGTGTCCTGCAGGTCAATGTAAGGCCCTTAAGAGCTACGTTATCGATGAGACGAAGTGCATAGGATGTACCCTTTGCGCACGCAACTGTCCCACTGACGCCATCACAGGCGACAAGAAAGTACCTCACGTTATCGACCAGTCGAAATGCATCAAGTGTGGTGCCTGTTATGAAAAATGCAAGTTTGGTGCAATTCAAATACGCTGATAATTATGGATAAAATAAAACTTACTATAGATAATAAGCCTGTTGAGGTCGCCAAAGGAACGACCATTTTTCAGGCCGCACGCCAGGTGGGAATCAACATTCCCGCATTGTGCTACATGAAGCTGGAGAATTTGGGCGTAGAAAATCGTCCCGGTGCTTGTCGCATCTGCGTAGTAGAGGTAGAAGGACGCCGCAACCTGGCACCTTCCTGCTCCACTGACTGTACCGAAGGAATGGTGGTAAAGACCACCTCTCCGAGGGTGCTGAATGCACGCAGAACCGTGATGGAACTCATTCTCTCAGACCACCCTCAGGACTGTCTCGTATGTCCTTCAAACGGTAAATGCGAGCTTCAGGACCTTGCAGCTACTCTCGGTATCAGAGAGATACGTACAGTTGAAAACGCTGAAGTTTCTACCTACCGCAAAGATTACTCATTTTCCCTGCAGAGAGATATGGACAAGTGTATCCTCTGTCGTCGTTGTGAGTCTATGTGTAATGATGTACAGAGCGTAGGTGCTCTTGGAGCAATTAACCGTGGCTTTACATCGATTGTGGCTACTGCGTTTGAACAGAATCTTTCAGATTCACCCTGTGTATTCTGCGGCCAGTGCGTTGCAGTTTGTCCGACAGGAGCTCTAACCAGGACAGATGATACCGGCAGAGTGTTCAAGGCACTTGCGGATCCCACAAAGACAGTTGTGGTACAAACAGCACCTGCTGTTCGCGCAGCGTTGGGAGAAGAATTCGGTATCAAGCCCGGTACAAGTGTTACCGGAAAGATGGCTGCTGCCCTTCGCAGACTTGGATTTGACAGGGTATTCGATACCGATTTTGCTGCTGACCTCACCATTATGGAGGAGGGAACTGAGCTTCTCGGACGAATTGGTGCTTTCCTCCAGGGTGACACTTCGGTTAAACTGCCGTTACTCACCTCATGCTGTCCTGCATGGATCAACTTCTTCGAACAGAATTATCCGGATATGCTGGATCAGCCCTCTACTGCCAAATCGCCTCAGCAGATGTTCGGAGCGGTAGCAAAGAATTATTTATCTCAAAAAATGGGTGTCAAGAGAGAGGATCTGGTTGTGGTTTCAGTGATGCCTTGCATCGCCAAGAAATATGAGTGTACCAGAAAGGAATTCTCAAAGGACGGCAATCCGGATGTGGATATCTCCATCTCTACGGTTGAACTTGCTGCTATGATAAAGATGGCGAATATCGACTTCGTTTCGCTACCTGATGAGGACTTTGATCATCCTCTTGGTGAATCCACAGGAGCCGCTGTGATCTTCGGAACCACCGGAGGTGTAATGGAAGCTGCGTTACGTACTGCATACGAAGTATTTACCGGTAAAACTCTAGAACGTCTCGATTTTAAGGAGGTGCGTGGTTTTGAAGGTATCCGTACAGCCAGTGTGGATTTCAACGGCACTATGGTCAATGTTTGCATCGCTCACCAGTTGGGCAATGCCCGCAAGGTAATGGATGGTATCCGTAGCGGAAAATTCAATTTCCACGCAGTGGAGGTGATGGCTTGTCCCGGTGGCTGTATCGGAGGAGCCGGTCAGCCATATCACAAGGGTGATGCATCCTTGCTAAAGGCTAGAGCACAATCCCTCTATCGTGAGGATGCCGACAAACCTTTGCGCAAGTCTCACGAGAATCCTTATATCACAAAGCTCTACGAGGAGTTCCTTGGCGAGCCGATGAGCGAACTTGCACATCATCTGCTTCATACACACTATTTTGACAAACACCATAAAATATAGGACATGAAAATCGAATTAAAGGATAGCCACCTCAGGCAGATTAAAGAGATATGCGACTCATTAGGCAATGATCCGGGTGAGTTGATTACTATTCTGCATAGGACACAGAATGCGTTCGGATACCTCCCCGAAGAGGTTCAGAGGGCAGTGGCCCACAATCTCGGAATTTCAGTAGCCAAAGTTTTTGGTGTTGTGAGCTTCTATTCATTCTTCACAATGACACCCAAGGGCAAATACCCTATTTCGCTCTGTTTGGGAACCGCCTGCTATGTGCGCGGAGCCGAAAATGTGCTGGATGAATTTAAGAAACAGCTGGGAATAGAGGTTGGTGGTGTTACTCCCGATGGAAAATTCTCACTTGATTGCCTCCGTTGTGTGGGAGCCTGTGGCCTTGCACCCGTGGTTATGGTTGGCGAGAAGGTTTATGGCCGTCTCACTCCCTCCATGGTAAAGGATGTTATCGCAGAGTATAAATAGATGACGGGACGTCAGGTACGTCTCTGATTGATACTTGATTTGTGGCCGGATGATTTGACAACGACAGTTGTCAGGTCATCCGGCTCAATTATGGGCATCCCCTTTGCTTTAAAGCCACTCACTTTCTTCAAAAATGATTAAATTTGCACCATGAATAAGATTATAGAGTTACAACGCAATTATTTCAATACAGGTGCCACTTTGGGCTATGATTTTCGTATCAACCAGCTCAAAAGGCTCAGGAGCATCATTCGCAAATATGAGCCGGAGATAATCGAGGCATTTCTTAAGGATTACAACAAATCCGCATTTGACGTAATCTCAACGGAGATAGGTTATGCACTTACTGAGTTGAACCATCTTATAAGGCGACTCAAAAAACTGATGAAGCCGCAGAAGGTCAAAACCTCCATTATCAACCGTCCCTCAAAAGGCTATATAGTGCCTGAGCCGTATGGCGTTGCTCTGGTGGTGGCTCCATGGAATTACCCCTTCAACCTCTCATTTGTTCCCCTTGCGGCTGCCATGGCTGCGGGCAATACGGTGGTGCTGAAACTCTCTACCAATACTCCCTGCCTATCGGAACTCATTCATCATATATTGATGCAGAACTTTCCAAGAGAGTATATGTATGTCACCTGGAATTCCTCTATTGAGAGGGAGGCGCTCTTCGGATGCAAGTTTGACTATATTTTCTATACCGGTTCTACTGCGGTCGCCCGTGAATTGCAGTGGCGCCAGGCACAGGCTGGTCACCTGACTCCTATGACTCTTGAGCTCGGAGGCAAATCCCCTTGTATAGTGGACAAGGATGCCGATATCGATGCTGCCGCTCGCAGGATCGTCTGGGGCAAATATCTGAATGCAGGCCAGACCTGTGTAGCGCCCGACCACGTTTATGTGGAGAGGAGTGTCAAGGATGCACTCGTCTCGAAGATGATTGCCTGTATCAAGGAATTTTATTACAACAAAAATGGCGGAGAATATACTTTACGTGATGATTTTACCTATGTTGTAAATGCAAAGGCTGTGGAGCGTCTGCAGAGATCCCTGGAGAATACAAGAATCCTCTGGGGCGGAGAAGCTCAGGATCGCAGGATGGAACCTACAATCGTAGATATGGTGACTCAGGAGAGCCGCTTGATGCAAGAGGAGATATTCGGTCCCGTGTTGCCTGTTCTGGTTTTCGACGATATATTTGCTCTTATCCGCACTATCAAGAGTCAGGAGAAGCCGTTGGCATTCTATTTCTTCGGCAAAAAGTACGCAAAGATGGTGATGAGAGAGTGCCATTTCGGCGGAGGAGCTGTTAATGATACAATTATGCATTTGAGCGAACTCTCGATGCCTTTCGGCGGAGTAGGCCAGAGCGGTATGGGATCCTATCATGGAGATAAAAGTTTTGAGACCTTCTCCCATTACAAAAGTATCATGATCAAACATCCCCGCAAAGAACTCAAACTCAAATATCCGCCTCATAATGCTCTGAAGCTCTGTGTTTTAAGAAAATATACAGGTTTATGAAAAAGATGGTGTTGATGTTGCTCCTGACAATGCTCTCCTTCGGGGCAGTCGGAGCTAATGAAGGGAAGATTGATTCAACTTTAGTGCGTCTGAAGTCTGAATATGAGATTGAGACGATGAGGATGGGAGGGAAGTTTTTAAGAATGATGATGCCTTTGATGAAAATGGATCGTCAGACCAAAAAGGCTTTCAAGGCGATGAATATTGAAGAAATCGTCATTGCCGATTATCAAGATAAATCGGAGCAAATTGCTTCCAAAGTGACTGCTGAAATAACCAAAGCTCTTCAGGCTGACGGATATGTCGTCCTGCCACCCAAGGAGTCGGCCTCGGAGGAGGTCAAAGAAGAGGTCAAGGAAGAGATAAAATGGGCTGCCTATACTTTGATTGAGGAGGATATGGTTTACGGATATGCCATTCTTACCTATTTCCCAAAAGCGAGCTTTCTCTATATACGCTGCTTGATGAGTGTTTCGGAACTCGAAAAATTAGCCGATATGATAACGCATAAATGATGTTTTTCACCAGAGGGAAAAAGGTCTAGAATTAATTCTTACCTTTGTAAATTCATAACAGAGACAAAAAATGGCAATTTTTGGAATATTTGGCAAAAAGAAAGCTTCACAGGAGGAGGTAGAACAGAAAGATTTGGCTCTTGAAGAGGGTCTGAAGAAGACCAAAACCTCCATATTCAACAAAATTACCTATGCTATCGCTGGCAAAAGCATAGTCGATGACGATGTGCTCGACTCCATAGAGGAGGCCCTCATCACATCCGATGTCGGAGTGGATACCACCCAGAAGATTATAGAGCGTCTCGAGGCCAGAGTAGCCAGGGACAAATATTTAAATACATCCGAACTTAACCAAATCCTTTGCGAAGAGATTGAGGCACTGCTTAATGTCGCATCAACCTCACAGGTAGATCCCTTTGATTTCTCCAAGAAACCTTACGTAATAATGGTGGTGGGAGTCAACGGAGTCGGTAAGACCACCACTATCGGCAAACTGGCGGCACAACTCAAAAACGAGGGCAAAAAGGTTGTCCTTGGCGCTGCAGATACCTTCAGGGCTGCTGCGGTGGACCAGCTCGTGATTTGGAGCGAACGTGCCGGAGTTGATATAGTCAAGCAGGAAATGGGCGCAGATCCCGCTTCAGTAGCTTATGACAGTGTTAAATCTGCCGTAGCCAAAGGAGCAGACGTGGTAATCATTGATACAGCCGGTCGTTTGCACAACAAAATCAACCTTATGAACGAACTCACCAAAATCCGTAATGTGATGAGTAAGGTGGTTCCGGATGCACCCCATGAAGTATTGCTGATTATTGACGGATCCACCGGTCAGAACGGATTTATACAGGCAAGGGAATTCGTCAAGGCTACTGAGGTGACCGCACTCGCAGTTACCAAACTGGACGGTACAGCCAAGGGCGGAGTGGTTATAGGTATAAGCGACCAGTTTCAAATTCCTATAAAATTCATAGGAGTGGGCGAGAAGATTGAGGACCTTAAACTCTTCGACAAGAAAGAGTTCGTGGAGTCCCTTTTCAAATAGATAATAATAGATACGATATATGACGGTTTCTTACAATTGGCTTAAAGATTATCTCAAATTTGATCTCCGGCCGGCAGAAGTTGAAAAGATATTGACCTCTACAGGTCTTGAAGTGGAGCAGATGAGGCATGTGGAGCAAATTCCCGGCGGACTCGCCGGAGTAATTGTCGCTGAAGTGATCGAATGTTTCGATCATCCCGATTCGGACCATCTGCACGTTACAAAACTCAATACAGGCGCTCCTGATCTTCTACAGGTGGTTTGCGGTGCTCCCAATGTTGCAGCGGGACAAAAGGTGCTCCTGGCAACTGTGGGCACAACGCTCCCAAACGAAGATGGCAGCGGCTTTAAGATTAAAAAGTCGAAAATTCGTGGAGTAG
>JAKQLB010000367.1 GCA_029567375.1 Bacteroidota bacterium
TCGTCCGTTTCCAGAGCAAAAGTCTGGAGGTCATAAAATCAAGGCTGAGTGCGGAAGCATCAGCAAACAAGTCTATTGCGCCCTGCACTACGCTGTTGATAGAAACCATGTCAACATACGTTGTAATAACGGCATGGTCTCCTATCATGTAAAGTGATGCACTCACACGAACAGCAGAAATGCCCCGTGCTGTTCCGGCAGCAGATTCAGTGATAAGCCTTCCGTATGAAACTGGAGTCCATCTGTGCCAGTAAACGCTCTGTCCTTCATTTTTCGGGAGTGCTTTCTTCTCACCGAACTGATGGAACATAAGTTGAGGTTTCATCCTCTCAAGCATAGTCTTCTCGTAGTAAACGGGAATGAGATATGCAAGTTTGGTATTTGCTGAGGTCATTGTTGCCATTGTAAATCTCTCCTATTAAAGACAGCTACCATCCAGCGTTCTTGGTAAATTTCAGACCAAGGGCTTGTGCCATCTGGTCGCTTGTCATGTTCTTGATGTCTTTCATAGAAGGCATTTCGGTAGGAGTAGAACCTTTTTTATTGCCAGACGGTATCTGCGCTTTCTGCTTCAACGTCTGTTTTTTTACTCCTTCGTCTATGCCCTTCTGTTTGGATTCAAGATACAGGTTGGCAAAGAAATCACGTTCAGCCATAGCAACCGATGTTTTATGATCGTATCCTTCATCTTTATATTCGTGGTATCCGTCCTTTATCGCCTCCCAATGGGGCAAGGACGCAGATATTTCACGTTCAAAAGTACGGTCAAATTTTCTCTGTTGCAGGCGTTCTTTTTCGGTAGTTTCAAGGATAGTCTTGGTAAACTGCATCAAAGTCCTTACTGGACTTTTCTGCAATTCTGCCACAAAGTCCTCGTCAATCTTAGAAAAATCTACTTCTCCAACTTGCCCCTTAGAGGTAAGTTCGGCTTCCTTTTCCTTGAGTTCACGAAGTTTTTCCTCGACACGATACCCTTTCTGAACATATTCCCTGATTTTCTCGGCAGGGATATCAATCTCTTTCCCCTTGTACTTGATCCTCAACGGAGTTTCGGTCTG
The DNA here is from genome assembly GCA_029567375.1 of Bacteroidota bacterium. Classification (GTDB taxonomy): domain Bacteria; phylum Bacteroidota; class Bacteroidia; order Bacteroidales; family UBA932; genus Cacconaster. The sequence continues at coordinate 1,059 of JAKQLB010000367.1, forward strand.
TTCTTCGGTTTCTGAAGCCTCTTTCGTTTCTTCTTTCGCTTCTGTCTGCTCGGAAGTTTCCTGAGTTTCTTCACTTGCCGTTTCCTGACTCTCTTCCTCCACGGGTGCAAGGACTTCTTCCTGTACTTCTTCCTGCACACCACCTTCTACCAACTGACTCGTTTGCTCCTCGATTTCCTTCAGAATATCTGAAGATGTCATTGTAGAGCTATCTGCCATAAATCACCTCGTATTATTATGTATTTTCGGGAACAAGTTTGTTTAATTCTTGCGCCCACCTTTGCCGTTCTGTTTCTGCCGTAACAAGTTTGTTCTTAATAGCCTTCAACGTCTGCCTCTTGCTACGGACGCTTGCAAAGAAATATTCTCTTGCCTGCGGATCCATTTTGTAAATGTCTGCCTTATCTTCATTGTCCAGAGTTTCGTCTATCGCCACATCAAGCCATGATAGGAAGAATTTGCCGGAAGCAGAATTAGCAAGAATAGCCCAACTGCGCCATTCCTCCGCTATGTTCCGTACTTCACGGATTGATTCATCATCTGTCTTTATGACTTTCTTTCGTGGCATTAGCCCAACATACCCCCTATTTCACCCATCAGGGCAGGATTCGGGCTTCCTTCAGGCATACGCATTTCACGCTCACCCAACGCTGGCTGCTGACCTCCACCCTGCATACCGCCTGTCAGCATCATCATCAACTGCTGCATCTGCTGTTCTTCGGGGCTGGCGAATAACTGCTCGGTATCACGGATGCCAAAGTAGTCAAGGAGCCTTCCTAACCATTGGTCTGCCCGTGGTACGACAAACGGCAGAAATGCCTGATTGCCAAATACCAGCGTCATAGCCTCGATTAACTGCTTCCGTTCTATCTCTTTGGACACCTTGTACTGAGATACAGCCTTGAAGGTGAAATTTCCTTCGTAGTCTTCAGGCGTTGCCGTTATAGACTGACTTTCAGGCCAGTAGTAGAACCCGTTGGGGTCGGTCATAAACATTTTCTTGTACTTGACAATATCCCTGACCATATCCTCCACTGACATCATGGAAAGGAGAAGGTTGTATGTGTCTGCCCTTAATTCCCCTGCCTGTTTCATCCCGACATATTCTGTTGCGGTATCGCTTCCACCCGCTACAGATTGACCGCGCATTTGAGGAAAAGCATTGGAATAGTTCTGAATATCCATCTCTATACGAGATTTACGCTGTAATGCTGCCGTAAGAATGTTCCAATCCACCTTCATAGGAGTTACACCGTTCACATCGTCCGTGAACAGAATACCTCCTGACTTGGCTATAATGGTTGACTTCTTGACATCTGCCCCTCGGCTGACAATCCACTGAGGATTCAGCATAAGGTTGACAGCATCGTTGAACTGGTTCTCGTTCTCATTTATTTCATCGAAAAGCCCCTTGCCTTCCTCTAAAATAGACATTCCATAGAACTCGTCATCTAAAGGAATAGGGGTAATAGCCTTGAACGGCAGGGAACCAAGGAAATTTTCACCGTCATTGCGGATAATGTTGTTATCCCCTGTCATAACGATAAAATCACGGTACGACCAATAGCGGGTTACTTTGACCAACTCAGAATATTTGTCGTTTTCCCTGCTCGGTATGGTTTTAAATGAACGGACAGTCTGTTCTTCGTTGGTATAGATTTCCCCTTCATGGATACGGATTTTGTTTATGTTCTTATAATTGGGATTGTTGGCATATCCTTTTAATATCCATGCCGGAACGTAATCTATGGCGATAATAAAAGCATCGGGGTCATCCATTTCGGTGATTGTCGGGTTTACCCATGTGTTAAACCAGTTCCGCACCTTGAAAATAGGCATTTCTCTGCCATTTACCGTTCCCCAAGGG
>JAKQLB010000384.1 GCA_029567375.1 Bacteroidota bacterium
AGAGCTACACCGCCAGACAGATCAACCAGGCGATGGGGCATGCGGGAAAGGTGTGGGGCGAAGACTATTTTGACCGCTTCATCCGCAACCCGCGTGACTATTGGAGGGTGGTGGAATATATCCTCGATAATCCTCTCAAAGCCGGGCTTTCCAAACAACGTGATGAGTGGCCTTATGCCTGGTTTAGAGGAAAGTCGTTGTAGTGGAGCAGCCATTTCTGGAACAGAAAAGGTCCCCGTTTGCTAAGACCGGCCTCATGGAACAGCAAACGTCCCCGTTTGCTTAGGCGCGATCAGCGCCTGTGACATGGCCTCCAGTCTTCACCGTAATCGCTTGCCTATGTAGAAAAAGATACTTTCCCACGGAAACGAGGACGTTTCCGGATCCCCAATCACCCCACGGAAACGAGGACGTTTGCTTTTCACGATTAAGCGAAGAGGCACAATAAAGGCCTCCAACCGGAGACCTCTATATTGTATACTTATACTCAAACAGACTCAATCAGTCACAGCCGCTACCGCCGCAACCCTCACAGGGATGTTCTGTTTTCGGCTCGCGGATCCATTTCCAGACGGGATCTGTGTCCCAGGGTAAATACGGATAGATGTTTACAAGTTTAGGGCCTACCTCCAGGATTCTTAAGGGAACTGAAAACACCATATATTTGGTGGCGTCTTCCAACTTCGGTGCATTGAATATTCTGAGATACAGCTTTTTCCCAAAATTGTCGGGAGTTACCACAACCCCTCCTCCCAATATCAGTGCCGCACCAGCAATGTCTGGACCAAACCGTAAACCTGAGGACACCTGACCAATTCCTCTCTCGGGTATGTTTGAAACGTAAGGGTTCACAATATCATCTCCTGTGGGTTCCCCCTTTTCATTGAGAGGATTAATGATGTCATCTTCAGTTAAATATGCCATAATTAGCCATCTATATTCAGGGGGAGTAAGAAATGGATATTCAGGGTCTTCCTGCCACACCAGAATCCTGGTGGAATCAGAGAGGTCTCTGAAAGTCGTGATAGAACTTGTAGCGTTGGTTTGGGAGTATAACCCGAGAATAACCGACGCCATCAGGCCGATTAATATAATGTGGACATGTTTCATCAATTCGCTCCTTTTTATGGTTGCTTTAATATATACTTCGTTGGAGGATTAGTCACTGCATTCTATTATACAGTTAATAAACTCAATTTCACAGGATTCGGAATCTGTCAAGCGAATTTATGCCATGGAGCAGCAAACGTCCTCGTTTGCTAAGGCACGATTGGCGCCTGTGGATTGGCCTCTAGTCTTCGTAACAATCGCTTGCTTCTGTAGCTGACTACCCACCCCATGAAACGAGGACGTTTCCAGCTTCACCAGTCCGCGGATTTCGTAACAGATTGCTGAGAACGCATGCGTGGACACGAATGTCACAGCCCCAATCTTAGCAATTGCAGCGATAATGCGGGGAATATAACAAATAAACCAGAGCTCTTCCAGACCCGTAATCATATGTGGATAAGGGCGTTACGGATGAGAGATAGAACTAATTCTACTAATCCGCTTCCCAAAAAAGAAAATAAGTGATTTTCCTGCTTGACAAGTTTGCGCATCTATCCAGAGTTGCAATCGTAACAAAGTAGCTTAATCTATAGAGTGTAATGTGCGATGAATGTTTTAACGCTTTCGAGATCAAACCCGC
>JAKQLB010000396.1 GCA_029567375.1 Bacteroidota bacterium
CCCACACCCATCACTTGGAAAATGTGGTAAGTTTGACTGAAATTTAAAAGAGCCAATGAAAAAAGAGTTCCTTTCCAAAATTATAATCACAGTTTTAATCCTTATTTGTTCATTTGAATCTCTCCAAGCGCAGAACGATCAAAAGAGTGGAATATTGCGCTACAACGGCTTCCAGGGAGGAATGATGCTTCACGCCGGTTATCTTTCCGGTGCTCCCGCGGAAAAGCCCGGAAGTAATGAAATTCCCTTTTCATACAATGCATCCGGTATTACCAGGGGTTTAGGAGGTGCGGCCAGAGTGCGTTTTGGTGAGTATTTGAGAGTAGGCATAGAAGGTTATGTTTCCACGTTGCCATTAAACGATGATTTGTCTGAAGGGAGTTATATTGCCTCTTCCTGGGGCGGAGTCCTTGCAGATTTTTATTTGGAGAGAAACAGGTGGTCTTTTTTTACAGGAGCTACGGTAGGTGCCGGTTCACGTAAAAATCTTCTGATATTCGAAGGGTCAATGTTGGACTGGAATGCTGAGGAGAAGGTATTTTTTCATAAAAATTCCTTTTTTGCGGTTGATCCCTTTATTGGAGCTGAGTTTGCCCTTACGGAGGTGATACATTTGGTGTTTCGCGTCGATTGTCTTATGCAAATAAATAAAAACAAACTCTCGGACCTTATAGGACCGAGAGTGTTTATTGGAATAATGTTTTGCCGTTGAGGCAGAAATCATTTCTTAAGAATACTTGATAGGGTTCTCCAGACTTGAAAGTGAACCTGAGCTACGCTGGAAGGCTCTCAGACCAAACTTTGGCATTACTGAAAGTACATGTTCGATAACTTCCGACTGAATCGTTTCATATTCTGCCCACACGGTGGTATTTGAAAAGAAATAAAGCTCCAACGGGATACCCTCAGAAGTAGGCTGCAACTCTCTGACGAGCAAAGTAAGCTCTTGGTGCACTTGAGTATGAGAACGAAGATAGTTCTGCAGGTAATCTCTGAAAACTTTAAGATTGACAACATCTGCCGGCGCATCAGCTTTCATCCATCCTCTGGAAACCAAATCCCCCCTCTGTTCATTCGTCAGATATCCGATCGTATTCAAATCTATAGGAATATGTCTCTTGATACGTCTGCCACCGGCCTCGCGCATTCCGCGCCAGTTTTGGAAAGAGTCACTGATAAGTGCATAGGGAGGAACTGTAGAGATGGTTTTGTCGAAGTTCTGTATCTTAATGGTGGTAAGTGAAACCTCTATCACATCTCCGTCGATGTTATATTTTGGCATATTGATCCAGTCACCGGGACGAAGCATATCGTTGGCTGAGAGCTGAATACCTGCGACTAAGCCTACAATGGTGTCCTTGAAAACCAACATAAGCACTGCAGCAGAAGCACCAAGAGCAGTCAGTATAGCCCCCGGATTTTTGTCAACCAAGATGCTTATGATGATAATGATACCTATGCAGACCACTATAATCTTAAACATCTGCATAAAACCCTTTATTGGATGATGCTGTGCCACATCCTTAGCACCTAGAAAACTATAGATTGCATCAAAGATCGAGCATATAAGAATTGTTATAGAGAGGGTGAGCCATGCCATAGCCAACCTCTTGAAAACTATCAGGAGCACAGGAAATGCATCGACTGCATAGGGTAGTGCAATAAGTATGATAATCGGCGTCAAAGTCCGCACAAGATTTTTAAGTACCCTATCATTAAATAAAATATCATCAAATTTATTGCGGGTCTTCCTGACAAGACGCTTTACAATCGGTATGAGCACCCTGCGGCAAATAAGATTAACAAGGAGGATGACAATAGTTACCGCTACTGCAAAAAAGAGAAGTTCCAATTCATTGATAAACCGCTCTCCCGCTCCCCATTTTTCAAGTAAATTGCGAAAAACATCAAACTTCATATCATTAATATTGTATTGTTCAGGCTGCAAAATTAAGAAAATAAGCCGAATTTCTTAATTTTGCATGTTTTAAGTTTGCAAAATGGATAGACGAATTATAGAAGTTGTAGCCGCCGTCATCTTTGACGGAACAAAGATATTGGCTACCAAGCGCGGTAGCGGCAATATGGCCGGCAAATGGGAATTCCCCGGAGGAAAGATTGAGGCAGGTGAAACACATCAACAAGCACTCAAACGAGAAATAATGGAAGAACTGGGGATTATAATCTCCATTGACTCATTTCTGCTCACAATAGAGTACGACTATCCGGAATTTCATCTCATAATGCATTGTTACCAAGGCAAGATTCTATTCGGAGCTCCGCGACTACTGATACATAGTTTGGCAAAGTGGATAAGCCCTCAGGAACTGGATAATATTGACTGGCTTCCCGCTGATATACAAGTTGTGGATTATCTGAAAAAGCAACTGTTGTAAGAGCTAAATAATGTATCTTTGCAAGAGATTTCCAATATCAATGCTTAATACCTAAAGAATGAGACAGGACATGATTGTAATCCTCGACCTTGGCAGTCACGAAAACACAGTAGTGGCCAGGGCAATCCGTGCTATGGGAGTTTATAGCGAAATATACCCGCACGATATCACGGCAGAGGAACTCAAGGTGCTCCCAAACGTAAAGGGCGTAATCATCAACGGAGGCCCCAATAACATCATCGATGGAGTAGAGATAGATGTCCTGCCGGAGATATATAAGGCAGGTTTTCCTATAATTGCAGCCGGACACGATAGGGCTCTATGCGATAAAAAACTTGATGCGTTTACATCCGATGAAGCAGCCGTCAAAAAGGCACTCAAAGATTTCGTATTTGAGACATGCAAGGCGGAAGCCAACTGGAATATGGCCAATTTTGTTGCCGATCAAGTTGAACTCGTACGAAGACAGGTAGGTGACCGCAAAGTGTTGCTTGCACTCTCAGGTGGAGTTGACAGTTCAGTTGTTGCCGCTCTACTGCTAAAAGCCATTGGCGATCGCCTGGTATGCGTACATGTCAATAACGGCCTTATGAGAAAAAACGAGTCCGAGAATGTTGAGGACCTGTTCCGCAATCGTCTCGGTGCCAATCTGATATATGTTGATGCCACTGAGAGATTCCTTTCAAAACTTGAAAATGTTGCAGATCCGGAAGAGAAAAGAAAGATCATTGGTACTGAATTCATAAGGTTATTCGAAGAAGAGGCCCGCAAACTTGAAGGAATAGATTTTCTCGCTCAGGGTACGATATACCCCGATATAATAGAATCCGGCACCAAAACCGCAAAATGTGTCAAATCACACCATAATGTAGGCGGTCTTCCGGAAGATCTGCAATTCGAGCTCGTAGAGCCGCTTAAACATCTGTTTAAAGATGAGGTACGCGCCTGTGGTCTCGAACTGGGTCTGCCGCACGAAATGGTATTCCGTCAGCCTTTTCCCGGCCCGGGTCTGGGAGTACGCTGTCTTGGAGCCATTACACGCGACCGTCTGGAGGCGGTTCGCGAATCCGACGCAATACTCCGTGAAGAGTTTGCCAAAGCAGGTCTTGACAAGAAAGTATGGCAATATTTTACAGTTGTTCCCGATTTTAAATCCGTTGGAGTACGCAATAACGAACGTTCTTTTGACTGGCCGGTGATTATTCGTGCAGTCAACACAGTCGATGCACTGACAGCCACCATAGAGCCGCTTGACTGGGAATTTTTGATGCATGTAACACAACGCATTCTCAATGAAGTCCCCAATATCAACCGCGTTTGCTACGATATTTCACCCAAACCCTCAGCTACCATCGAGTGGGAATAAGCCTCATTTCTCCCTTGCAGAAATGGAATAAAAGAGATATATTTGTCCATCCAAAAAGCATATATGAAAAAGGAAGAATTTATCAGATTTGCAATGGAAGCTCACAGGATGAGCTGCCTGTTTCTTAACGGTAACCTTTGTATGACCGGTGCACGCGAGGCGCGCCCTTGTGACCGCGGATGTTCCTATATGCTGGACTTTGAAACACGTTTACGAGACCTTTGTCAGCCTCGTATTGATTTCGGAGAATAGTCCCTCTCCCCTATCTTTTATTGTACATCTCCTCGTAATAGCGCTCGTAGTCGCCTGAAGTGATCCTGTCCATCCATTCCTGATTGTCAAGATACCAGCGTACAGTCCGTTCTATGCCCTCTTCGAATTGCAGTGAGGGTTCCCATCCCAACTCTTTTTGTAGTTTCCTGGAATCTATGGCATAACGCAAATCGTGGCCTGCACGGTCTGTAACAAAGGTTATAAGATCGAGAGAATGTCCTTCCGGATTGCCAAGCAAACGGTCCACAGTTGCGATTATGACCTTGATCAGGTCGATGTTTTTCCACTCATTGAATCCGCCGATATTATAGGTCTCTCCTACCTCTCCACTATGAAAAATCAGGTCAATGGCCCTGGCGTGATCTTCAACGTAGAGCCAGTCTCGGACATTCTCACCTTTACCATATACGGGAAGCGGTATTCTTTTGCGGATATTGTTGATGAAGAGTGGAATAAGCTTTTCAGGAAACTGATACGGCCCATAGTTATTGGAACAATTAGTCACAATGGTAGGCATACCATAAGTATCGTGGAATGCACGTACAAAGTGGTCTGAAGCCGCTTTGGCAGCGGAGTAGGGCGAATGTGGATCGTAGGGTGTGCTTTCGAGGAAAAAATCGGTACCATATGCAAGATTATGCCCTGAAGGGGCTGCCATATCGGCAAAAGGGGACTTTATTCCTTCAGGATGAGTGATTTCAAGGTCACCATATACCTCATCGGTAGAGATATGGTAGAAACGCTTGCCCTCATATTTTTCGGGAAGAGACTCCCAGCAGAGCCTGGCTGCCTGGAGCAGTGAAAGCGTACCCATCACATTTGTGCGTGCAAAGGTAAAGGGATCTTTTATTGAGCGATCCACATGGGATTCGGCAGCAAGATGAATGATGCCGGTAACCTTCTCCTCCCACATAAGTGCACACATTGCATCAAAATCGCAAATATCTGCACGTACGAAACGATAGTTCTGGGCATTTTCGATATCCTCGAGATTGGCCAGATTGCCCGCATAGGTGAGTTTATCTACATTTATAATCCTATAATTGGGATATTTATTGACGAAAAGACGCACTACATGCGATCCGATAAATCCGGCTCCACCTGTTATGATGATGCTTTGCATATTGTTTTTATAATTATTTCTTACTCTCTATTATCCTGATCAAATATTGTCCGTACTGGTTACGAAGCATAGGCTGGGCCACTTCATGCATCTTTGCTTCAGAAATCCAGCCTTTATTATACGCAATACTCTCAAGACAGGCTATTTTGAGTCCCTGCCGCTTTTCTATGACCTCTACGAATGTAGATGCTTCGCTCAGGGAATCATGTGTACCCGTGTCAAGCCAGGCAAATCCCCGTCCGAGTGTTTGAACTTTGAGTTCTCCATCCCGGAGAAAACGCTGATTGACCGAAGTAATCTCGATCTCGCCGCGTGCTGATGGTTTGACGTTCTTTGCTACTTCCACCACTTTGTTGGGATAGAAATAGAGTCCAACTACTGCATAATTGGATTTTGGATTTGCAGGTTTTTCCTCAATGGAAAGACAGTTACCCTCTTCATCGAACTCAGCTACGCCATAGCGCTGAGGATCCGCTACCCAATATCCGAAGACCGTGGCTTTAGCATCCTCTTCAGCGGCTCGTACTGCCTCTTTCAACATTCCGGTGAAGCCCGCTCCATGGAATATGTTATCACCAAGCACAAGGCAGGCACTCTCTTTACCGATAAAGTCCTCTCCTATTATAAATGCCTGCGCGATTCCGTCGGGTGAGGGCTGTTCCGCATATTCGAACCGCACTCCGAAGTCGCTGCCATCGCCCAGAAGACGTCTGAATCCCGGAAGATCCTGCGGAGTTGAGATAATCAGTATTTCGCGGATACCGGCCAGCATCAGCACTGATATCGGATAATAGATCATCGGCTTGTCATAGATTGGGAGCATCTGTTTGCTCACCCCTTTGGTTATAGGATAAAGGCGGGTGCCGCTGCCGCCTGCCAGAACGATTCCTTTCATAATTTGTTCAAAATGTCTACAAATGTAATAACAATAGGTGAACAAAACAATTTGTAATACCCATACGGCAAGATTGAATAGAGCAAGATTGAATAGAGATATAAGAGAGAAACAACTTTCAGACCGCTTCGTAGCCACATGAGAATAAGAGGTGAAAAATAAGTATCTTTGTAGTTTAGACAAATGGAAGAAATGAAAAGACATATTATATTTCCACTTTTGATGACTTTATTGTCACTCACAATACCACTAGGGGCAACTACGGACACACTCACTGTTGCTCTGGTGGGTGACATAATGCTCGGCAATACTTATCCTAAAAACCGCCTTCCCGCGAATGGCGGAAACAATCTGTTTGACCATACACGTGATATCCTGCGCAGGGCTGACATTGCTGCCGGTAATCTTGAAGGGGCTATGTGTGTAGGCGGAACCTGCACCAAAAGCCTCTCCAATAATCGTTCCTATGCATTCAAAATGCCCCCGGAATATCGCAGACATCTCGCTGATGCCGGCTTTGATTTCATGTGCCTGGCCAACAACCATATAAATGATTTCTCCGCTACGGGAAGAGCCGAGACCATGGCCAACCTTGACAAGGTCGGTATAGGATATGCCGGTCTTCCCGAATGTAGGTATGCATTTAAAGAGATTAGAGGGGTAAAATTCGGCTTTTGCGCCTTTGGCTATAACTCCTATGTACTTAAACACACCAATGAGAAACTCGTACGCGAAATTATCGGGGAAGTAAGAGAGGATTGTGACATACTTATCGTTTCATTTCACGGAGGTGATGAAGGTAGCCACTGCAATCCTCTCCCCTACGGTACGGAATATTTTCACGGAGAAAACAGGGGTGACTTAAGAAAGTTTGCACACCTGTGCATCGATCTGGGTGCAGACATAGTATTCGGCCATGGCCCTCATGTGACTCGTGCCGTAGAGGGCTACAAGGGCAGAATAATTGCCTACAGTCTGGGCAACTTCTGCACCTCTACCGGAATGAATGTCACGGGCAACAGAGGGCACTCACCTATCCTTGAGGTGCAGGTAAACCGCAATGGAGTGCTGCTCGGAGGAAAAATACACTCCTTTAAGATGAGGTTCGGAGCAGGCCCTGAGCCTGACCCTGCCAATTCTGTGGCACAACTGATGAAAAAACTCTCCGAAAATGACATCAAAAACAATTTGATCCGCATCCTTGATGACGGGACCCTCGTTGTAACCCCATACAAGGAGGTTTCAAAGTCAGATAATACTAGCGATTTGCTCTGGAAAGACTCCACATACCCGACCAAGGAATTCCTAATGGGCAAACACACTTACAGTGAAGACCCCAATTTCGTCAATATACCCTCAAAATATACCGGACTTAGCAAGGAGAACTCCTATATACAGAAACCTGTCCTTGCAGCCTTCGAGAAGATGTATGCAGACGCAAAGGCTGCAGGCATCACATTGCGGGTGACATCTGCCTCCCGAAATTTCAACACTCAGAAATATATCTGGGAGAGCAAAATCAAAGAGTACACCGAAAAGTATCCCGACCGCATTGAGTGTGCTAAAAGAGTACTCAAATATAACTCTCTCCCCGGCACTTCGCGCCACCATTGGGGAACGGATATAGATCTTATATCCAAACAACTCTCCTACTGGAACTCAACACAAGGGAAAAAGGCATACGCGTGGCTTCAGGCGAATGCTCACAAATATGGCTTCTTCCAGCCATACAGTAAAGGGCGTACCACCGGACATGGCGAAGAGAAGTGGCACTGGAGCTACTATCCCCTCTCCGACCTCTATCTGAAAGAGTATCTCAAGATAGTCACAACCTCTGACATCAAAGGATTCAAATCCGATTTCTCCGCTGAAACTTTTGATGTAATAAACAATTATGTTTTAGGAATCTCCAACGGCCAAAAGCTAACGGCTTATGGCCAATAGCTAAAGGCTGTTTCAGTTATTAATTTACCATGAGAAAAAGAAGCATAATACTTGTGACATTGGCGCTGACTCTAATGGCAGCAAGCTGCCAGAAATGGAAAATTGCCAGAATAACCGAGCCTGGTATTAGTAATGAACTTGCTGATCTAAGGAAAACTACAATCACTAATCTCAACTATGACTTGAGATTTGAAATTTCGGAAAATGCTGATGAAGATATTTCATCGGAAATCCTTATTTCATTTGATTTCAACAGACTGGGTGACTATCCTTTTGTAGTGGACTTCAATGAAAAGGCGGAAATGCTTCATTCCGTAGAGTTAAATAACGTGAATTGCGATTATCTATTTGAAAATGAACATATTATCATACCATACTCTCTTCTGCCGGAAGGCCGGAATAGCATAAGAATCAAATTTTCCGCAGGAAAACAATCACTCAACAGAAGGGATAATTTTATGTACACGCTGTTGGTACCCGACAGAGCACGTACACTCTTTCCCTGTTTTGACCAACCGGACCTAAAAGCCTCCTATATTCTAACTCTCTCTGTACCAAATAAATGGAAAGCAATAGCCAACAGTCCGGTTAACGAAAGTGTTACAAATGCTGATAATCAAACAATTACATATTTATTCCGCCCTACAGAGCCTCTGAGCACATATCTCTTCTCTTTTGTAGCAGGAGAGTTTGAAAAGGCTGAAAAAAGGGATGAAACCGGCCGTACGATAGGACTTTATCATAGAGAAACAGACCCTTACAAACTTGCTCAGATTGATGAGATACTGGATGAAGTCTTTTACTCTCTGGAATGGCTTGAAGAATATACCGCCATCCCCTATCCTTTCGCCAAATATGACTGTATAGTGTTGCCCGGATTCCAATATGGTGGAATGGAACATACGGGAGCCACACTTTACAACGACCGCCGTATATTTCTTGAGAAAGGTGCCGGCATTTCGGAACGGATGAACAGGTTCAGTCTGATAGCACACGAGACAGCCCATATGTGGTTCGGCGATTATGTGACGATGAAATGGTTTGACGATGTCTGGACAAAAGAGGTCTTTGCCAACTATTTCGCAGCCTTGATCTCTGCCGACAAATATCCCGATGTGGATAATTCCTTCACATTTCTGGATTACGCATCCGCTGCCTATTCAGTTGACCGTACTGAAGGAGCCAATGCCATTAAACAGCCGCTTGCCAACCTGAAGGATGCAGGACTTATTTATGGCAATATTATTTATAACAAAGCTCCTATTGTAATGGAGATGCTGGTTCGGAAAATGGATACTGAATCATTCAAGGCCGGTATTCGGGAATATCTTCATCAATATGCATACGGAAATGCAGACTGGGAGGGCCTTATAGCCATTCTTGATAAATATACCGATGAAGATCTTGCCTCATGGAGCCATGACTGGGTTCACAAGCCCGGAATGCCTCATTATAAAGTGGACTCTCTTGCACAGATTGACCTGAATGGGCATAATTACGGCTTTTATGAGCTCTCAGAGGAGCTTTCTACTGCTTTAATGAACAATCTCTCCACTCAGCCCTTGAACCCCTCGGAAAAGGCCTCTGCGCTCGTTATTCTCTATGAGAATTATCTCAACAAGAAGATTTCAGGCTTTGATTATACATTGTTCTTGCTCAATTGCCTCGAATCATTGTCAAAAGAGGATTCTTCCCAAAATACGCTTGTATTCAGACGGGCTATCTCCCAACTGGGGGCCATTCTCTGGAAAGAGGACAACCTTCAGCAAACCGAATGGGAATCACGTTTGACAAAACTTCTATCCAAATCCCAATCCGAGAGCTGCCGTAGAGCCGCTTTCAATGCACTGTTAAACGCTCCTCACTCTGAATCCACTACAGAGATGTTTCTCCAGGCTTTCCTGAAGCCTAATAATTTTACAAGTTTCCAACTCACAAACGCTGATCTAACGCAGCTTTGTCAGCAACTTGCAGTCAGAAAAGAAGAGATGGCACCACAACTGATTGCAAAACAAAGGGAACGCCTCTCCCACCCCGACCTAATTGCGCAATTTGATTATATAGCACCGGCACTTGCTTCCTCGCCGGAAGATCGCCAAGAGTGTTTCCAGTCACTTTTGAAGGCAGAAAACCGTGAAGTTGAGCCCTGGACTTTAACTGTATTGCGTCTTCTCAATCATCCGCTCAGGCAGCAAGAGGCACTTTCATATATCAGACCCGCGCTGGAGATCATTGAGGAAATACAGCTCACGGGAGATATTTTCTTCCCCACCAACTGGTGTTCGGCACTACTTGGAGGACACTACTCGGAAGAGGCAAAAAAGGAGGTAGAGCTATTTCTGGCGCAATATTCCGATACTCTCAATCCTCTTCTTATTCAGAAAATCCAACAAGCGGCTTACTATATTTAGAAGCAACGCTTTGTTGTTGCATTTGTGCTCATTATTAGTTATATTTATAAATACTCAATACAGAATATTATGAGTCCCGATTTTAAAATTCAATCCATCGGCCTGATGTCGGGTACCTCACTTGACGGACTTGATGTTTGCTGCTGTACTTTTACCCGTAAAAATGGAAAATGGGATTTTACGATCGACTGTGCTCGTGGTTACAGTTATCCTGACGACATGAAATATATCCTTGGGACAGGCGCACAGCAGATGAGTGCGCTCGATTTTATCACATTTCACAGCGGTTATGGGAAGTTTCTCGGGGAGAAGGTCAATCTCTTTATGGAGGAATTTGGAGTTAAACCCGATATTATTGCTTCACACGGCCATACGATATTCCACGAACCGCATAAGAAGGTTATGTATCAGATCGGCGATGGAGCCGCGATTGCTGCAGAAACAGGCATTCCTACTGTATCGGATTTCCGCAGATTGGATATAATGTTGGGTGGCCAAGGTGCTCCGTTAGTGCCTATAGGCGACAGAATGCTCTTTTCAGACTACGATTATTGTCTCAATATCGGCGGTTTTTCCAATATTTCCTTTGAAAAAGAGGGACAACGGGTGGCATTTGACATCAGTCCCGTCAATTATGTTTTCAACCGCTTCACTCGTCAGATCGGACTCGAATATGATAAGGATGGGGAGATTGCACGCAGTGGAGAGATATGCTCTCCACTACTTGAAGAGCTGAATGCCCTCGAATTCTATCATACAGAGGGTCCCAAATCACTCGGACGCGAATGGGTTGAGGAACTTATATTCCCTATGATTGATAAATATGGCCTGTCCTTAGCTGACAGACTGCGTACATTTTGCGAACATGCAGCATACCAGGTGTCACGCGTCACCTCATCGGGTAAGCGTTTGCTCATTACCGGAGGCGGAGCTTTCAATAAATTCCTTGTAGAGCGCATTTCAGCCCTTACAGGCTGCGAAATAGTAATTCCAGACCCAATCATCATCGAATACAAAGAAGCCCTTATTTTCGCCCTTTTAGGGGCTCTCTATATGGCAGACCAGCCAAGCTGCCTCTCCTCCGTCACCGGAGCCTCCCGCGACAACATAGGCGGAATGTTATTTAAGATATAGCTTTTTCATTTTAGCCCTATAACCCATGCAACGTTTTGCACTTTTTTTGCATCTTATATATAGTTACTTGCTTTATTAGCAACAATATAGCACTATGAAGGCGAGAATAATCATATTAGGTCTCATCTCCCTGTTTCTACTCTGTGGGACGGGTTGTGAAAAAATGCCGACCGATACACGAAATATTACTCTTTATAACCAACCTTTAAGTGTTATAAAGCATTGTATTCAGGGCAAGTGGAAAGTTGTATATGAAAAGGGAGGTTTTATTGCAACCAGAATACAATATTGGGATGATTATTATATGGAATTCACAAAAAACAATCGAATGATTGTTTCCAGAGACAGAGTTGCCGACTATCAGAACACTAAAATAAGGTGGCATAAAGAGTGTTATTGCTGCTCCGGAGGATATAACGAATACGTTTATGTTGCAGAATTTTCAGATGGATCTCCTCCTATAGTATTTGATAGAATTCAGAACGATACATTAATTTTCACCAATTTGGGTGCTGATTCCCCATATTATTACCTGATTAAGACAAAATAACGAGATAAAACAAATATGCCCGCAAAGCCTGGGCGCTTTAACATTGTTAAAAATAGAGCTCGGTAGCACCGGGCTCTATTTTTCTATTAATATACCTAAGACTCTCTAAGGCTATTTTGCCATCTCTTTTTTGAGGCGTTCTGTGAGTAGCGGAATGACTGTGTTAAGGTCGCTTACGATACCCAGGTCTGCTACCGCAAAAATAGGTGCGAATTTGTCTTTGTTGACAGCAATGATGCATTCCGACTCCTCCATACCTGCAAGGTGCTGTATAGCCCCTGAGATACCGAGAGCAAAATAGACATCGGGACGTACGGTCTTGCCTGTCTGTCCTACCTGGCGGTCGTGAGGCATATTGCCTGCATCCACCATTGCACGTGAAGATGAAACCTCTCCACCGATAACTGCAGCAAGCTCACGGAGTTTGTCAAATCCGGCAACACAACCCACTCCCCTACCACCTGAAACAAGGATTTTGGCTTCAGAGATGTCCACGCTGCCTTTCTCCTCTTTTTCGGTTTTAACAAGTTTCACGCTGAATTTTGAGGAGTCAAACTTGGGAGCAAAATTTATAATTTCCCCCTTGCGCGAAGCATCGGGAGTGCATTTCTGCATTACACCGGGGCGTACGGTTGACATCTGTGGCCTGTGATCGGGACACATGATAGTAGCCATCAGGTTACCTCCGAATGCCGGACGTGTCATCTGAAATTCCTTCGTATCTTCCGATATCTCAAGTTTGGTACAGTCAGCAGTAAGACCTGTGCCAAGACGTGCAGCTACGCGGGGAGCCAGGTCACGACCGATGGTTGTAGCGCCAAACAACATTATTGAAGGCTTATACTCCACGGCCACCTGATACATCGCCTGTGTATATTGTTCAGTTACATAATCCTTTAGATTGTCATGATCTACAACAATCACCGTGTCGGCTCCATACTCTACAAGTTTCTTTGCGGAAGCGGCAATACCCTTGCCGAGAAGCACCGCAAAAACTTTTTCTCCGAGATCGACCGCAAGGTCACGGGCCTTGCCGATCAGTTCAAGAGCAACAGATTGTACAACACCGTCTCTTTGCTCTGCAAAGACAAAAACATTTCTATATTGTGCATTATCCATATTCAGTCAAATTTAACGGGTTAGATGATATGTTTCTCCTTAAGTTTGCTTATAATCAGCTCTACTGCCTGTTCGGCATCGACTTCATGTATGACACCGGGCTGCTTCAACTCCTTTGCGAATGATTTTACAACCTTAGTCGGAGAGCCTTTCAAGCCGAGTTTGGACTCGTCGAGGTCAACCTTGTCGGCACCCCAAACTTCAACTTCCTTGTCGTAGGCATCAACGATACCGCCTATACTCATGTAACGTGACTTGAAAGCCGGAGCAAGAACGGTGAGGAGACCTTTGCCTTCAAACTGTAAGATTTGATGCCCCTCTTCAGTCTGTTTCTTGACGGTAAAAGTTTTGCCGTCATAGTCCAGACCTGCAACATAAGAAATCTGAGGAATATTGAGGTGCTCCGCCATTTCAGGACCTACCTGAGCGGTGTCACCGTCAATAGCCTGACGACCGGTGATTATAAGATCCCAGTCGAGAGTTCTTGCCGCACCGGCAAGGGCGTTGGAAGTAGCTAATGTATCGGCACCTGCAAACTTGCGGTCTGTAAGGAGAATGGCTCTGTCTGCACCCATTGCAAAGGCTTCACGGAGTATGAGATCAGCCTGGGGAGGACCCATAGTGATAACCGTCACCTCTGCGCCAAACTTATCTTTGAAACGGAGGGCCAGCTCAAGCCCGCCTTTGTCGTCGGGATTCATGATGGAAGGAACGCCTTCACGGATAAGTGTTTTTGTTACCGGATCTATCCTAATCTCTGTGGTATCCGGAACTTGTTTTATACATACCAATATCTTCATATCTATTCCTCCTATCAAATTTTACCAAACAAATTGCCTGCGATTACCATACGCTGAACCTCGGATGTGCCTTCATATATTTCGGTAATCTTTGCGTCACGCATCATCCTCTCAACCGGATACTCACGGGTATAACCATAACCGCCGTGGAATTGAACAGCTTTGGTAGTAACCTCCATAGCCACTTCTGAAGCATAAAGTTTTGCCATAGCGGAATCGGCAGAGTAGTTAATCCTGTCATTTTTGATTGACTCATCCTTCTTGAAGGCAGCACTGCGAACCAGCAGACGAGCAGCCTCTATCTTTGTCTGCAAATCCGCCATCTGAAACTGTGTATTCTGGAATTTGGCAATTGCACGACCGAACTGCTTTCTCTCTTTGGTATATTTGACAGTCTCGTCCAAAGCACCCTGTGCAATACCAAGGGCTTGTGCAGCAATACCGATACGGCCTCCGTCAAGGGTTTTCATAGCAATCCTGAAGCCTCTGCCAACCTGCCCCAAGAGATTTTCCTTGGGAATACGACAGTTATCAAAGATAAGTTCCCTTGTAGAACTACCCCTGATGCCCATTTTGAGCTCTTGCTTGCCCACACAAAATCCGGGAGTATCTGCCTCCACGAGAAATGCAGAAATACCTCTGTTGCCCTGAGATTTGTCAGTCATGGCAATAATCAAGTAAAGCTCTGCCTGGCCGGCATTTGTAATAAATATCTTGTTGCCATTGAGCACCCATTCGTCACCATCGAGAACAGCTGTGGTCTGCTGAGCCGAAGAGTCAGTACCGGCATTGGGCTCTGTAAGTCCGAATGCACCAATCCACTCACCTGAGGCGAGTTTGGGCAGATACTTTCTCTTATGCTCCTCCGTGCCGAATTCCAAAATAGGAACCATACAGAGCGAAGTGTGCGCTGAAACCACCACGCCTGTAGTGGCGCAGCAGCGAGATAACTCTTCCACAGCTATTGAATACATGATATTGTCACCACCTGCACCGCCATATTCTTTGGGTACCGGAATACCGAAGATGCCAAGTTTTGCCATCTTCTTTACAGTCTCCTCAGGGAAACGCTCCTGCTCGTCAATTTCCGCTGCCAGAGGCTTGACCTCTTTTTCAGCGAACTCATGGATCATCTGCCTGAAAAGTTCTTGAGTCTTTGTCAGATTAAAATTCATTTTATGTTTTATGTTATTTACTTAGTACAGTTACGTAAAATAATTGCTGTTCCCATACCGCCACCGATACAGAGTGATGCGAGACCGAGTTTCTTGCCGCTTGCGATCATTTCGTGAATAAGGGTAACGATTATACGATTGCCGGATGCTCCGATAGGGTGGCCAAGGGCTATGGCGCCGCCGTTGATGTTGGTACGCTCATCAATCCACTCTTTTGTAACACCATGCTCCTTGATAAGTTCACGTATAACACCGAGAGATTGAGCTGCAAATGCCTCGTTAAGCTCGATAAGCTCCATATCCTGAAGTTTCTTACCGGCTTTCTTGAGGACGCTGCGTATAGCGGGAACGGGACCAAGACCCATTACTGATGGATCAACACCACCCTGACCTGTTGCAACGATTTCAACCATAGGAGTAAGACCGAGTTCTTTCATTTTTGCCTCAGACATAAGCATGACGAACGATGCGCCGTCGTTGATACCTGAAGCATTGCCGGCGGTTACTGTGCCATCCTTCTTGAAAGCAGGTCTGAGTTTAGCCATTCTTTCAGGAGTTGATGTTCTGTTAGGATACTCGTCATCTTTGAAAATAATGGTTTCTTTTCTGGTTACGATTTCAACGGGAACGATTTCTTTAGCAAATACACCGGAATCGACAGCTTTAATGGCTTTCTGCTGTGAAGCAAAACCGAATTCGTCCTGCTCTTCACGGGTAATGCCATATTTTTCTGCTATGTTTTCAGCTGTGATACCCATGTGGTAATTATTGAAAGCATCCGTAAGACCATCACAAACCATATGGTCAACAGCTTTGAGATCCCCCATCTTAGCGCCTGCACGGAGATTGCCGCCAAGGATGAAGCCGGCGTTGGACATAACCTCAGTACCGCCTGCGATAACGATGTCGGCATCACCTACAAGAATGTCATTGTATCCATTCATAACTGCCTTCATACCGCTACCGCATACCATATTGATAGCGTAAGCAGGTACTTCTGCAGGAATACCTGCCTTGATAGAAGCCTGACGGATAACGCCCTGCATCTGACCGCCTGAAAGCACGATACCGCCAATTACCTCGTCAACCTGCTCGGGTTTGATACCGGTCTCTTCAATAAGATTTTTTATGACGATTGCACCCAGATCGCCCGGAGTAAAATGACCTACTGATCCTAAAAACTTACCTATTGCAGTCCTCTTTGCTGCTACGATATATACTTTTTTCATTTCTCTATAAATTTAATATTTAACATCTCGATAAAACTAATTTCTAACACATAGGTTTCAAATCCTCAGCAATTATGAGCTTTGCCTCGGTGGCTTCCTGTACCTGTTCAACAGTATAGAGAGGATTGATCTCAGTAAGAACAAGCCCCTTGGGAGTTACTTCCATCACCCCCATTTCGGTAATAATCATATTAACCTGACCTGCTGCAGTTAGAGGAAGGGTGCATTTTTTCATAATCTTATGATTGCCTCTTGCAGTATGCTCCATTGTAACAATCACATGATTGGCACCGACAATAAGGTCCATAGCGCCACCCATACCGGGAGTTCTCTTGCCCGGAATCATCCAGTTGGCAAGATTACCTTTCTCGTCCACCTGCATTGCACCGAGGAAAGTCGCATCTACGTGACCTCCTCTGATGATAAGGAATGAATCGGCTGAGGAACAAGCATATGCACCGGGAGTATAGGTGATATAACCACCTCCGGCATTAATATAATCTTTATCCTCTTTGCCTTCTTCGGGAGCGGGTCCCATACCTACAAGGCCATTCTCCGACTGAAGTGTAACATTTACACCTTCAGGAAGATAAGAAGGAATTGCGGTGGGAATACCGATACCCAGATTTACAACATCACCATCTTTAAGTTCGAGAGCTGCCCTTTTGGCAATAACCTCTCTCATTTGATTTCTGTCCATCATAGTATATCTATTTAATTATTAATAATCGATTATTTATTTTACTGACATCCTTTTTACAAACTCATGCACAATGAAGGATGCCACATCATCGGCATAACTATTCATACCGAAACCTGCATCATATCCCAGTTCTTTTGCCAGCTCGTGGGAGATGCGGGGACCACCGCACACAAGTATCATTTTATCGCGGAGACCCTCAGCCTCCATTAATTCCACAAGTTCCGTCATATTTTTGATATGAACGTCCTTCTGGGTAACTGTCTGGGAGACAAGCAACGCATCCGCATTGAGTTCAATGGCTTTTGCTAGAAAATCTTCATTGGGAACCTGGCTGCCGAGGTTATAGGCCTCAAACATATCGTAACGCTCAAGACCAAAGTGACCGGCATAGCCCTTCATATTCATAATCGCATCAATACCCACAGTGTGAGCATCAGTACCTGTTGATGCCCCCACAACCACCAATTTACGACCGATATTCTCTCGGATGAAGTTATCGGTTTGATCCATATCCATTACAGTCGATTCAACTTTCGGAACATAAATCGATGTAAAGTCCACAGTATGTACCGTGCTGCCGTAGCAGTTGAAAAAAGTATATCCCGGAGTGAGCTCGCGGAAATATACTACGAGAGGGTTTTCAAAGCCCATACTTTTTAGCAGCTGCTTAGCAGCTTCGGTTGCCTCTGCACTAGCAGGAACCGGAAGAGTGAAACTAAGTTGCACCTTTCCATCGTTCATTGTGTCGCCGTAGGGCTTTACCTTGGTCAGATCAAGAGTCTTGTCGAATTCCTTGTC
This sequence comes from Bacteroidota bacterium, assembly GCA_029567375.1. Lineage (GTDB taxonomy): Bacteria > Bacteroidota > Bacteroidia > Bacteroidales > UBA932 > Cacconaster. The sequence goes on from JAKQLB010000396.1 coordinate 17,917, forward strand.
AGACATTGAATATAATCCACAGCTCATATTATTTTACTCCTTTCATTAATGTTACAAATGGATTCATATAATTTTCGCCTTTCTGGCATACGCCGTCAAGACCTTTACCACCATTCTTTGGACGTTTAACATCACCGAAAATACCCTTTTCAAGGGCATTGAAAAGACCTTCGGCCACTATTTTTTCCAAAAGCTCCACTGCATCATCAAGCACTTTGGCTGCCCTGTTGCGTATAATACCACCCTCTTTGAACTGAACTTCGTCACCGATATCCTTCATGTTTCCGAATATATATTTAGCATTTTCGATAGCAAGGTAACGATCACTCATAAAGGGAGTGTGGACAGCCTCAGTAGGCATACCCAGAAGCTGGATACCCTGATTAGTCCAGATACCGATCATATTGAAGAGAGCATCCTGAATGTGTCCCTTGAAGATGTTTCCGGTCATAAATTTGGTGGGAGGCATATATTTCAAAGGTGCCTTTGGAAAAATTTCACGGGTCATCTGCGCCTGTGCCAGTTCATAGAGAAATCCGTTTTCGAGTTCGGGATCCATCTCGAATGCGTGTCCCAGACCCATTTGCTCCTCAGGAAGACCTGCCAGCAGTGCGAGCTGCTCATTTATTAAGTCTGATACAAGTACTGTATGCGCAGCTTCCACCGCATCTGATGTGGTAAGGTAGTTGTCCTCACCGGTGTTTATGATAACACCTGCAAATCCGTTGATAACACGGGAGAAAAACTGATCCACAAAAGTCCTCTGCATATTGATATCCCTGAAAAGAATTCCGTAGAGAGCATCGTTGAGCATCACATCAAGGCCTTCAAAAGCACCCATAATGGCGATTTCAGGCATACAGAGTCCTGAGCAATAATTACAGAGGCGAATATAGCGTCCCAGCTCCTCTCCTACCTTATCAAGTGCCTCACGCATAATACGGAAGTTCTCTTGTGTAGCATATGTACCACCGAAGCCTTCAGTAGTAGCTCCATAAGGCACATAATCGAGGAGCGACTGTCCTGTAGTGCGGATCACAGCTATAATATCTGCCCCCTGGCGTGCTGCTGCCTCGGCCTGAACTACATCTTCGTATATATTACCGGTAGCTACGATTACATAGATATATGGTTTAGGCCCCTCGCCTATTGTATTCAAATAGTGATTTCGACGCTCGCGTCTTGCACGAATACGATCAATCGAACCATTAATTACAGGCCGGAGAATCTCATCTATTTTCTTTTTATCAACTACTTCTATCCTTACAAGGTCAATAGTGCCGGACGAAACCCCTTCTGCAATCTGCTGAGGCGAGAGTCCGGTCTGAACCATTGCGTTCCCGATATAGAAAAGCACACCCTGATTCAAAACACCTTTGCCCTTGAGTTCATCTACAACGACATTTGGGAGCGGCACCTGATTTTCATCGACACCATCAATGCCCAAAAGTCGGCATAGAGTCCTTTCCACGGCGACCGTGGTATAAGACTCTACGAAAGCCTGCACGTCGTCCGCAATATTCTTTGCCAGAGAGCGTGCATAGTCGACTTTCTTGAAATCCAATCCTAATTTGCTTTGCATAATTAAATAGTGTGTAGTGTGTAGTTAGTAGTTTGTAGTAATAAAATAGTCTTTAGTGTGTAGTGTGTAGTGGGTAGTGGGTAGTTTATTGTGTGTCGAGGATTTTTGTTGCCTCTTCGAGCCATTTTGAGCTGATTCCCAGTTTACGGGCTATATTGAGAGCCTCGTGGGGTACCTCATTGTCAGATGACTCAGTTAGCGAATAGTCCATTATAAGCCTATCAGAGCCCTCTTTATCCTCTACCAGACCCTTCACTCTCCAGCATCGTGCGTCACTGTCCACATTGTAGTGAGTTGTGAGCACGAGAGAAAGATTTGGACAATTACTGAGTATTCTGAGCAGAGAAGAGACCAGTGCACTTCCTTCCGTAGGATTGGTCGTACGTGCCGGTTCGTCAACGAGTGCCAGAGTCTTGGCTCCGCTCTCCACCAAAGAAATCATACGGTCGATGCGCAACATTTCAGCTGCAAAGGAGGATAATCCCTTCTGTTGATCCTGATCGTCACCGAAACAGAAGACTATATTCTCTGCCGGCACCATCTCAGCCTTGAGCGCAGGAACTGCAAATCCAAACTGGAAGAGATACTGGCAGAGACAAAGGCTTTTCAAAGCTACCGTCTTGCCACCCATATTGGCTCCTATTATGATACCGGGCTCTCCGGGTTGGTAGCTGAAAGATATTCTTTGGAATACTTTTCCCTTTTGAGCAAGAATGGCTTTGACCTCCGGATGAAACATCCCCTCGAAGGAAGAACTGCTACCTACAGTAGGAATTGTAAATGACTCCTTTTTACGCTGAATTGCCTTGGAAATAACAATGTCCAACTCAGCAAGAGCATGTAACAGATTGGTCAATTCCGTTGCATAAGGTCGGAGCAAATTACAAAGAACCCTTTTTATTCTCTCTTCCTCATTTAGCAACCTCTCTCTCAGATCTTCATTGTCAGGATCATTCTCGAGCTCCCTTCTGAGCTTACGTACCTCCATGGAATAGGAGTCATAGACATAGAAAGTACCTATTTTGAGGCCATCAGGATCTAAAATACGGATTATATTGTCGAGATCGAACGTGGTCCACTCATTGGAGATTTCCGACTTGGAGAAGAGCTGTTTCACCTCATCTCCCAGCAGAGCGAGATGCTTGATTTCAAAAAATTCGATATCATCCAGCGCAGATCCCTCCTCCAGCGAAATGAGGGTATTGGAAATGTTACGTAATCCCTGAAGCCTGAATTGGAGATTTTGTATCAGAGAGGGTTCTCTTTCGAGCAAAGAAGTGAATTTGTCCAGAGAGGCATATGCTTCCACTATCTCTTCGGCAGTTGTCATCATCCTGCTGTCGAGGAGATATTTGCGGGCATAACCTGACTGCAGTTCGAGCAAATCGAAGCAATAGCGGATGCCGCATGGTGTATCTATTATCTCTTTAAACGTCATATTTATCTCTATCCTTCACTATATCATATACAGGCAGACCTATAGCTGCGGAGAGTGCACTGCACAAAAGATCGGAATCGAGTACGATGCCGTTGGGAGCCACAGGATTGACACAGACAGCTATTAATTTGCTCTTCATCCGCACCGATATCCTGCCTCCCCTCCTGATAAAGGATCTGTAGAGGTCCGGAGAGACGAAAATGCGGGTAAAGTCATGGACCACCAACTCTTTTTCGCCTTTAGGGAGTTCGTTCTTGACCGCTTGAAGCAATCTGTTAGTCAGAGCACCCTCCACCCCTATCACGGTGTGGTTTCTGATTGCATCCGTACCGAGGTCGGAAAAGGAGGAAATTTCTGTCTCCGTTTCCTTGCCGGTAAAGAAGGGAAGATTGATCAGGTCAACAACAAACGATGTCCGGGCCACCAAATCCTTGATATTGGCCGAAAAAGCAGCTCCGGTCGAAAGCACCATCGCCTCGCTTATGGCAGGGGATGCCGTGCTTAGTCTCGAAAGGGCTCCATCCACCAGTATCAGGTCTATACCGAAATTATTCAATGAACTCATCCATCTTTTAAGCGCACTTCCGGAAGATGGACCGGAAAGAAGGATTTTGCCCTCCTGAAGTGCTTTTGCTGTTACCACACGCCCCAAAGCTGTGGTCACATCACTCACATCATATAACTCGGAAAGAATCTTTCTTTCGCGATAGTGTTTTTCACTAGTGCCGAAAAACATTCCTTCTTTCATAGTAATCTCGGGTTTGGCGGTGGAAGTCACCTGATCGAGTGACTCCCCGTCAAGTCCGATTGATGTCACCGCCACCGCAAAATAATCGGTTGGCAGCCTATTGATAATATAGTTGAGAGACTCTGTCTTGCCTGTATTCTTCTCAAGCCCGACAATAGATACGCTGTGGTATTTGAGTATCTCATCTATAAAGGGCATAATCCTAGTGCTTGCTGCGCTCCTTGCGCTCGAGGAATGCTGGCTCAATTGCCATTTTTTGACCTTCCAGCAGAGCAACAACCCCCTCAAGTGATTTCTTAGGATCTTTGCGACACTCCTCGCAAGTACATTCGAAGTGATACTCGTCCGGCTCTGTATAGGTGGTGATTACGCCTTCAAAGTTGCGAAGAACTACTTTACCCGGAGCCTGTGATATTACATACTGAGGCATAACGGGAGTCTTCCCACCGCCACCGGGAGCATCTACCACGAAGGTAGGTACTGCATAACCTGAAGTATGGCCTCTCAGACCCTCCATAATTTCGATACCCTTTGATACAGGAGTACGGAAATGCTCCAGACCCATTGAAAGATCACACTGATAGATATAGTAGGGACGCACGCGAATCTTCACAAGTTCGTGAACAAGTTTCTTCATCACGTGAACGCAATCATTGATACCACGCAAGAGTACAGACTGGTTCCCTAGAGGAACACCTGCATCTGCAAGTCTGGCGCAAGCCCCGGCAGACTCTTCAGTCACTTCGTTGGGATGGTTAAAGTGGGTGTTAAGCCATATGGGATGATACTTCTTAAGCATGTTGACCAGATCCTCGGTTATACGCTGCGGGCATACCACAGGTACTCTCGAACCGATGCGGATAATCTCTACATGAGGGATTGCACGGAGCCTCTTTATTATATCTTCGAGTTTCGCGTCACTAACCATAAGGGCATCTCCTCCGGAAAGAAGCACGTCTCTGACCTGAGGAGTGCGGGCTATGTACTCTATAGCCTTATCTATCCTCTCACTTGGACTCTCAGCATCCTTCTGTCCTGCAAAACGCCTTCTGGTACAATGGCGGCAGTACATTGAGCACATATCGGTGATAAGAAGCAGTACTCTGTCAGGATATCTGTGCGTTAGACCGGGAGTCGGGGAATCCTCATCCTCATGAAGAGGGTCGAGAAGGTCCGCTGCTGCCTGATGCGTCTCTGCACCTGTAGGAATAGCCTGTTTGCGAATGGGATCGTTGGAGTCATCAGGGTTGATGAGTGAGATATAATAGGGAGTGATCGCCATCCTGAGGGTAGAGAGTGTCTTTTTGACACCCTCTTCCTCCTCCGGAGTAAGTTTAACGTATTTTTTGAGTTGGTCAAGCGTCTCGATCCTGTTTTTTACCTGCCATTTCCAGTCATCCCACTGGGCATCGGTAACCTCAGGAAAGAGTTCTTTTCTTCTTGATACATTCATATCCTCAATTTATGCATAAAGTTCGGTAAATATCTTTCTCAGTTTTTCGCTATCTCTGAGTATCTGGAGGGTAATTTCTGCGTGTCCCTTGGTGTAACCATTACCGATAATCATAGTAACATCGCTACCAACACCTTCTGCACCGAGAGCTGCCTTGGTAAAGCTGGTAGCCATAGAGAAGAAATAGATAATACCATCGTTCTTGGTGCACAGAATTGAGGTCATCTCAGTATCGGGAACGTTCACGTTGTTGATGGTCACATCGACCATTTTGCCATCTGTGAGCTCGTAAATTTTCTCATACATTGCGATAGGATCGTTTGCATTGCCTGCAAATACCTCATCACAGAAACCTAGATCACGCATACGCTGAGTTGACCTTTCGCTATGTCCCATACCGATTACCTTACCGGTTACACCTACGCGTTTCTTTGCCTCATAACAACAGAGCATACCTGATTTTCCACCACCGCCGATGATGAGAACCGTATCACCGGGCCTGCAAAGTTTTGCTGTCTGAGCAGGAGCACCTGCAACGTCCAGAGCAGAAAGGGCCAGTTTTTCGGGCATATCTGTAGGTGTCTTTGCATAGATACCGCTCTCGAAAAGAATGGCCTTACCCTTGATGTCCACCTGGTCAACATCTTCGCGGATTTCAAGAATCTCATCAATGCGAAGAGGAGTCAGTGAGAGGGAAACGAGAGTGGCGATCTTGTCACCAACTTTGAGGTCGGTCTTGCCTTTAAGAGCATCACCGATTTTCTCAACTCTGCCAAGAAGCATACCACCGGAACCTGTACGACGGTTGCGGTGCTTGCCCTGGAGCTCCACATTGAGGAGTATCTCCTTCTTCATTTCTTCTTTGTCGTGATTGCAGAAGTTGGCTATATCGGTAAATGAAGCCGAGTCAATATTTAAAGTCTGAACATCAATGAGGATCTCATTGTCATAGATCTCGTCCATGTTGTTGTCAATCTTATCTGCCGGCTGAGGGAGAACGCCCTTGGGTTCAATTACACGGTGCGTTCCATATTTGTTACCTTTTTTCATTGTATATTATTGCTGTATTTAATTAAATTATTGTCTTAAAATATTTACTGTCTTGGAGCCAATCCAAGGATTTGGCGTGCTTCGGCTGGTGTTGCAACAGCGCGGCCGAGTTCTTTGGCCAGTCTCACAACCTTTGCAACAAGTTCCCCATTGGACTGTGCAAGGACTCCCCTACCAAGATAGAGGCTGTCCTCAAATCCAACTCTCACATGACCGCCCATGGAAATTGCCGGAGCAACAAGGGTGTAATTGTGACGACCGATACCTGTAGCACACCAGGTGCTGCCTGCGGGAATGGCATTCACGAGCCAGCAGAGATTGGGAATAGTTGCTGAAGTACAACCGGGCACGCCGAGAACAAAGTTGAAATGCATCGGATGACCCGGCACCTCGCCTTTGCGGGCCATGGTAAGTATGGTATCGAGGTGACCCATTTCAAAGCACTCATATTCGGGCTTGATGTTGTTTTCTAGCATTCTTTTACCGAACTCGCGCATCATGGGCATTGTATTTTCAAAAACTTCGTCACCAAAATTGCAGGTACCGCAATCGAGGGTAGCCATTTCGGGAAAAAGTTCGGTGGGCTGAAGTCTTTCTTCTGCCGTCATGCCTACCGCACCTCCGGTAGAAGGGATAAGTATAACATCGGGACACACCTTGTAGATAGCATCAATACATTCTTTGAAGCGTGCCTTGCTCTGTGTGGGAGTGCCGTCATCCTCACGTACATGGAGATGAACTATGGCTGCACCCGCATCAACTGCCGATTTGGCCTCACGTACAATTTCATAAACAGTATAGGGAACCGCAGGATTCTGCTCCTTGGTAACCTCGGCGCCACATATGGCGGCTGTAATAATGAGCTTATCCATAATTATTTTCTCTGGCAGGATTTAGGGGTTACACAAGTACCGCTTGCACGGCATACAACGATGGGTTCTTCCAGGAAGTCAGCAGCTGAATCGCTGATATCGGGACGGGGAACAATCACCTTACGCGCCTCAAATACCATTTTTCTGGAAGAATTACCTTCGGAAACAATCTCACCCACTGCCTCAATGAATTCGCCGGCATATACGGGAGCGAAGAATTCCACCATATCATATGCTTTGAAGAGACCTTCATCACCATCGCGTTTAATCAAAAGTTCGGTAGCGACATCACCGAAAAGTTGAAGCATTTTAGCGCCGTCAACTAAATTACCGCCGTAATGAGCATCCTGAGAGCTCATACGTAGTCTGATAATAGATTTGTTTGCCATAAATAGTTTCTTTAATTATCTGTTATTGTCTGATTATTGTTTTACATAGATGTAATCCACAAAAATGGAAGGGGTATGTATAGCCTCGGGAGCCAATTCACCTACCGGAACCAATTTTTCGGCCTCTACAATTACAATATCACCGGCCTGAGCCATCGTGGGATTGAAATTGCGCGTGGTGCCTCTATAGAACACATTGCCTGACTCATCTACAATTGACCCACCTATAAATGCGAAATCAGCACCGAGAGGCTTTTCAATGAGATAATCCTTTCCGTCAATAGTGATCCTCTTCTTGCCTTGCTCAACGACAGTGTCAAGACCTGTGGGTGTCAATACGCCGCCAAGGCCTGCACCCTTAGCACGGATACGCTCTGCGAGAGTACCCTGGGGGACGAACTCAACCTCTGTTTCACCAGCATTCATCTGGTCAACAGATGCAGCATTGCCGCCTATATAAGAGGATATAATCTTCTTTACCTGGCGATTTTCAATCAACCTGCCCCAGCCCTTGCCGTCGAATACGGTGTCATTAGCTATAACTGTAAGGTCCTTAACCCCGCTCTCCACAAGAGCATCAATTAACTGCGCAGGAGCTCCCGTACCGAGAAAGCCTCCAACCATAATTGTAGCGCCGTCTTTTACCATTGCGACGGCATCCTTAAGAGAAATATTTTTTTTCATATTATAGAGATTTTAATTGTTCTAACTAAAAAGCAATTTTGCGGACCTGTTAAACTATGTTTAACGCAATCCGCAAAATTAATCAAATTCATTACGATTTCCAAGAATTTTTACTCTTTATTCAGCACAGAGCCTCCGCTGAGCTTTTCAGATTGAACATAAGCATCGCCCCTGTAGGTGAAAGTGCTGCCCCCTCTCAAATCTGCATTAATCGTATTGTTTACCGTAAGTTCGGCTCTGCTGGCGCCGGACATATATATGACAAGATCTTCAATTGACAAATTGAAATCCATGACGGAGGCACCTGAAAAGCATTTCATTACCGCTTTATCAGCCTTGCCCTTCAATACTGCCCCACCTCCGGTGGCACTGATAGTCAGATTATCCACATCGAGGGAGTTACACCTCACGTTGCTATGGCCTGTGAGTTTGATTTCCAGGTCACCTGTTACATCTCCGTAAATACCGACACGCGTATTGTCAGTAACTTCGAGATAACTAAGCGAGTCGGTGTATATCCTGACTTCCATATCCACGCTCGTCCCCGGCACGACATTGCTTCTTATGCCGAAATGCAATACCCCGTTCAGAATCTTGCCATAAATGTAATTGCGTAAATTCTCATCACAGGTAATCTCAATTCCGGGCTCCCCGGGCTGCACATAAATCCTGGTAAAGACGTCATCCCCCACCTTGACGCCGGTAAAGGGCTCAAGAGGGTAGAAATAGGTTCCGTCAGTCATGCCCGTATTGATTCTCGCACAAGAAGGCAGCAGAAGCAATAGTGCCATTAGGAGTCCTGGAAAGAGGCGTCTCATCTCTTCTTCTAGGGAGTTCCTTATCTCGACTCCTGAATCATTCTCGAATTGGCAAAAACAAATACCTCCACACGACGGTTGAGTCTGCGACCTGCTGCAGTGGAGTTGTCTGCTATCGGCTCTCTAAAGGATTTTCCCTCATGAACAATTCTATGAGCTTCTATTCCAAGTGATTTTAGGTAGTCTGAAACTGACTTTGCACGCTGTAGAGAGACTCTTTCGTTTGCTGCTGCCGAACCTGTGTTGTCCGTATGACCGTATACGGTAATGTTAGTCTCGGGGAGATCCCTCATCTCTTCTACAAACTCGGAGAGCGAGGCCTTTGCTGCCTCATTAAGGGTATAACTGCCGCTTTCGAAGAGGATGCCGCTGTCGAAAGTGACTTTAATGGCCTTATATCCCTTGTCATCCGTCAAGGTTTCTACCTTTACACCATCGATCTCAGCCATGTCGGCTGCCTTTTGCTCCATAATGTCACTAACGGAATATCCTCTTGAAGTACGGGTAGTTGTACTCTTCTTGGTATCCCTGCTTTCAGTTGTACTCTTGGTGCTCTTGGTTTCCTTGGTCTTAGATGTTTTCTTGGTAGACTTGGCCTTAGTCGTTTTTTTGGTATCCTTGCCTCCGGGCGTACTTATCCCCGCTCCTACTACTGCACCACCATCGCCACCCATAATTTCACTCTTGGAAGCCTTTGAGGAACTGCCACATCCTGTGCACAAGAGAGATGCGCAAAGGAAAATAGTAAGAATCTTTTTCATGTTTTTAAGAATTATAGTTAATAAATTATTTCAACATTTATATTTCCTAAATACCGGATTAGCATAAATGTGCAGGAGATTATTCATCACCGCACCACGATCAACCGACTCAGGAACCCCTGCGATTTCTCTCTCAATATAATTTTGGAAAACATTTTTCTCGGCTTCGGTGTAATTCTCTGAAAACCTATCCTTACATTTGAGGATATCTGCTGCAATATAGTGAGAGGAATAAAGCCTAAATCCGTCAAGTATTTTTCTGTCAATAATTGATGCAAGATACTGAAATTTTTCATTTCTTGAAAATGAATTTGTTTCCTGCAGTTCTTTAAGTGTCAAAGGCTGACAGAAAGAGATATGCACAGCTCCCTTTGGCTGTTTTATGCCTTTGAGAATACTTTCGGTATCCTCTCCCGGAGCCTTCTTATATGTACCGGTATTATCTCTGATCCAGGTCTCCAAAGCTTTTTCTATACCGCAAGTCTCTATTTCGTAGGATATGGAAACCGGCATGATATTCAGCTCGGCAAAATTTGAGATGAAGTCTCCCCTACCGCTCATATCCAGCATTTTAAGCAATCCTTGTTCTGTGGCATCCACACCGTCTTTTGCCCGGCCGTTGCGATGCGCAAGCCAGATGTTGGAGGTACTGCTTCTGATATATTGTGAGAAGATCTGGGAACTATTATATACCTCTCGCGGATTGTCACTCCGCACAACTTTGATCATACGGTTGGAACGAATGATATCCTCGATATAACTATCTCCGATAAGGTTGTCACCAACCGCTATTTCAGTCAAAGGCAGCTTGTGATCTTCCAGAATGAATTGTATGAACGCTGAGTCCAGAACAATATCACGATGATTGGAAAGGAGCAGGAACGGGCGATTCTTCCCCGGCTTGAAGTGTTCCAACCCGGAAAATGTAACTCCGTCGGTAGTGCCTTTCATGACTGAACCTATCACATGGTACATAATCTTTGCTTGAAAATCGTAAGTACCCGTAACACTCCTGAGAAGCTCTCCGAGATATCCCCTCTCCTCGTCGGGATAGAAATATTTGGAAATGCTTTCTGTCAAGGGATGGTCAGCCACCCTCGCAAGTGCTTCAACTGTTTCACGGTCATTGTATGGCCTTATATCTTCAAACACTGTATATCAGATGGTTTTCTCTTTGCGGGTGTATAGGTCAGCCAGAGGCAAAAGCAATGCCAAATAGATTACCATAAAGAGCGGGAGTACTCCCAATGCACCCATCGTAAGTGCAATTATCACTATGTAAAGGAATGAAAATGCATGTAACAGAGTTACTACGATAGCTACCAGGAGCCATCCGCGCCAGGTTGTAATTCTCCAAAGGAAAACCGAGGCAGCAGCAAGAGCCAGAGGCAACACGAAGAAGAAATTTTCACCTATGGTAAACAATAGAATGGCAGATAAGAGCAGCAGAAGCAACATCGTACCATAGAGCAGATTATAGGAATACTTTGTGGCACCGCTTGCAGCAGCACTCTTGCGAATAGCAGTCGAAGAAATACGGTCTGAGGCCTTTTTTCTGCCGAAAAAGAAACAGATTGCAACTATCAGCGCAGTGACTACTGCCGTACCTATCATAACCCACTCGTCAAACTGCACTCCTCGCACAACGCCCATAAATGAAAATTTCGCACCCACTATAAGAGATACCACCCAGGCAATGAGTTCACCTATGGCAAACGCCACAAGAGCCCATAAAAGCACTTTTGCTGAAGCTACAAGCACCTTGAGAGGCCTGATTCTGCTACTGATAAGCGCAAAACTGAAAATAAGACAGAAAAGTGCAAGAACTATGGAATTTGCCAGCAGGTATCCTCCTTTGGAGAAAGATAACAGACCTATGGCGGGAATTGTGAAGGCAACCGATGACTTGTCGGATACCAATGCTTCCGGATCGCGATACTCGTGATTTGTGAGGTACTCCTCGATGATAGGCTCCAATTGTGCACCGAAATGCTGTATCGTATGAAGTGATATGTTGTCGTAATTATCCAGATCGGTATGGTAGTGGTTGATATCGTCAAGATTTGAGAAATTCATGCCCGGATAAGAGTCCTTCAAAGGAGTAAAATCGGTAAAATTGGGCATAAACTCATAGACTACCGTCGTAAAGGTGTAGGTATATGGAGCCTTGGCTTTTTTATAGAGTGAAAGCACCTTGGAGTTGTTCTTACCCGTCTCGAAGAGCAGTACGGGACCTTTGTTGCCACGGCTTTCGAGATTGATTATAAGTCCGACATTGTCAAAAATCTCGGGATTGTGCTCCAACGCCGAATTGATGCCGGCAAGTTTCCACTCTTCAGAGTCGGTAAGCAGGATTTTTATGCCCTGTCTCCACTCCCCACGATAGCG
>JAKQLB010000002.1 GCA_029567375.1 Bacteroidota bacterium
CAATAAGGGATACGAGCATGGCTAACCAATTTGAGTTTATCGGTGATGACTCACTTTTTTCCAACGATCAATCCGACGGAGACGATACAGATAATAAAAAAGCGAATAAGAATGAAGTAAGTTGTTTAGGCAAGTCGTTCCAAGACGATGAAACGCGGCGCACCTATTTTACCGAAGAGCTGCGAATAAAGCTCAAAGACCCAGAATTTCGCAAGATCGAAGGCTTCCCGCTTGGCTCTGACGAGGATATCCTTGCGCTCTCGGATCCACCCTACTACACAGCTTGTCCAAATCCATGGATTGATGAGTTTGTAAAAACATGGGAAGAAGAAAAACCGCCAAAACCAGATGGATACATGTATCACCGCGAGCCGTTTGCAGCGGATGTGAGCGAAGGCAAGAACGACCCAATTTATAATGCACATTCCTATCATACAAAAGTGCCTCACAAAGCAATTATGCGATATATCCTTTATTACACCGAGCCTGGTGATATCGTTTTTGATGGATTCTGTGGAACAGGCATGACTGGAGTTGCCGCGCAGTTATGCGGCGATAAGGCGACCGTAGAATCCCTTGGGTATAAGGTCGATGATGATGGCACGATTTCGGAACAAGCCATAGATGAGCATGGTAGGAAAGTTTGGCAGCCATTCTCCAAACTTGGAGCACGAAAAGCGGTGCTGAACGATCTCTCGCCGGCAGCTACTTTTATTGCATTCAACTACAATACCCCTGTGGATGTAAGAGATTTTGAACGTGAGGCAAAGCGCATCCTTAAAGAGGTCGAAGACGAATGTGGCTGGATGTATGAAACCACCCATACCGACGGAAAAATGAAAGGCAAGATTAACTATACGGTGTGGTCCGATGTCTTTGTGTGCCCCGATTGCATGAAGGAAGTAATCTTTTGGGATGCCGCAGTGGACAAGGAAGCGGGAGTAGTCAAGGGCGAATTCCCCTGTCCGCATTGTGGTGCAATGTTGAAAAAACGGCGCATGCAGCGTGCATGGGTGAATAAATACGACAGCGGCATCAAAGAAACAGTACGGCAAGCAAAACAGGTTCCTGTGCTGATCAGTTACACAGTTGGCACAACTCGTGCAGAAAAGAAACCTGATGCCTTTGACTTAGCGCTGATTGAAAAAATAGAAGAGAGCGAGATTCCATATTGGTTTCCAACTGAGAGGATGCCAGAAGGATACAACACGGCACAACCAAAGGGATCACATGGCCTAACCCATGTACATCATTTCTACACGAAGAGGAATTTTTTCGTTAATGTAGCTTTTTCAGAAAGATGTAGAAGAAATAATACCAGAGCTCTATGGATTACTACAGCTGTAACTGAAGGCAGCTCACGGCTCAATCGAGAGCGCCCATTTGGTCTTCCAAGTAAACTATCAGGAACGCTCTATGTTAGTTCAATGATTCGAGAAATTAACTTGATTGATTTTATATCGAGAAAAATCCAGAAGTATACCTCAAAAG
>JAKQLB010000006.1 GCA_029567375.1 Bacteroidota bacterium
CCCTTGCGGAATCCTTTGAAATCTGCCTGACGGCGATAATTATTTAGTTTTTTCTTTAATGCTTCTGCGTAATCCTCTTTTGCAAGTTCAATAGTGAGGCTGAGATTGAGATCGTCAATTCTGTTTTCTGAAATATTCATGTTAAATTAATTATATATATTCACAATCAGGCGTGCAAAGTTAGTAATTTTTAACTATTTTTGTGTTTTACGACTAAAAATTAAGTGATTATGGATAAATATATTGAACAAAACAAAGAACGCTTCTTCAACGAACTCTTCGAAATATTGAGAATTCCCTCGATCAGCTCATCACAAGCACATAAGCCTGATATGCAGCGATGCGCTGAAAAACTGGTCTCCCAACTTTTCGAAGCCGGTGCTGACAAAGCAAAGGTCTATCCTACCGATGGTCATCCCGTGGTGTACGCAGAGAAAATTATCGACCCTGCCAGACCTACGGTACTAATCTATGGTCACTATGATGTGCAACCGGTGGATCCGTTGGAGCTCTGGCACACACCTCCCTTTGAGCCGGAAATCCGCAATGGAGCGATATACGCACGCGGTGCAAACGATGACAAAGGACAATCATTCATGCATATCAAAGCTTTCGAATATCTCGTAAGAGAGGGAAAGCTCCGCCACAATATCAAATTTTTACTCGAAGGAGAAGAGGAAATCGGCTCACCATCCCTTGGGAAATGGGTCCGCGATCACAAAAAGATGCTTGCCTGCGATATTATCCTTGTTTCCGACACTACCATGATTTCGGAAAAAGTACCTTCGATCAACTGTGGAATGAGGGGACTTGCATATCTCGAGGTGGAAGTGACCGGACCCGACAAAGATCTTCACTCGGGACATTACGGCGGTGCGGTAGTAAACCCTATCAACGCCCTCTGTTCTATGATCGAATCACTCATAGATGAAGATGGACGTATCACTGTTAAGGGATTCTATGATGATGTGATGAACCTTAGCCGCAAGGATCGTCAACTGCTCGGCAAAGCCCCTTTCGACAAAAAGGAATATATGGATTCGATAGGTGTAAATGCACTTAGAGGAGAGAAAGGATATACTACTCTCGAGCGTACCGGTATCAGGCCCTGTCTCGATGTCAATGGCATCTGGGGAGGATTCATAGGTGAAGGTGCAAAAACCGTAATCCCTTCTGTGGCTTACGCAAAAATATCGATGAGGCTTGTGCCAAACCAGGAGTACGGTAAGATATCAAAACTCTTCGCGAAGCACTTCAAGTCAATAGCTCCCAAGGGAGTGAGTGTAAAGGTTGAAGAGCACCACGGAGGTAACGGATTCCTCATTCCTATCTCCTCAGATGCTTATGCTGCGGCATCCAAAGCTATAGCTGAGGTCTACGGGATCGAGCCCGTACCCAGCCGCGGCGGTGGCAGCATCGCAATTCTGGCCGAGATGCAGCAGGCTCTAAAGGCTGATCCCCTGCTGATGGGATTCGGCCTCGAGCGTGACACTATCCACTCACCCAACGAGAGTTTTCTCCTTTCCCAATTTTTCAAAGGAATGCGTTCGATAGCTCTTTTCTACGAATACTTCAGATAGTTTATGACCTATTTACAACTCAGCGACGAGATACGACGCAAAGGCAGTTTCCTTTGCGTCGGCCTCGATACCGGCATCAAACTTATTCCTGAGCACTTGCACAAGTGTGAGTATCCCCTTTTTGAATTCAACAAGGCAATCATTGAGGCCACCGCTCCCTATGCAGTGGCATTCAAGCCAAATACAGCCTTTTATGAGGCATTGGGAATAAAGGGATGGAAACAACTTGAGATGACAGTCAGATATATCAAGGAGCAACATCCGAAAACTTTGGTAATTGCGGATGCCAAGAGAGGCGATATAGGCAATACTGCCGATATGTATGCTCGTTGCTTTTTTGAAAATATGGATTGTGATGCGGTGACGCTGGCTCCCTATATGGGAGAGGATTCCGTTCGGCCATTCCTCAATTATGAGGGCAAATGGTCAGTAGTTCTGGCCCTGACATCAAACCGCTCGGCAGAGGATTTCGAGACTCTCGCCCTGGCCGGTGAAAAATCGGAACAACTCTTTGAAAAGGTGCTTCGTACCGCCTCTACTTGGGGTTCCAAGGAAAATACCATGTTTGTGGTAGGCGCCACGCGTCCCGAGAAACTCACCGAAATACGTGCTATTTGTCCCGACCATTTCCTGCTCGTACCTGGAGTAGGCGCACAAGGAGGCAGTGTGGAAGAGGTGGCCCACTATGGTCTTAATGACAATTGTGGATTGCTGGTCAACTCCTCGCGCAGCATCACCTATGCCTCAAGAGGAGAAGATTTTGCGCAGCGTGCTGCTGAAGAAGCTGCAAAACTGGCATCAAAAATGGCTTTACTGCTTTGATTTGCGACGGCGAATCCGGCCTATGATAACTCCTGCCGTAAAGGGCAGAAAAAGATAAGCGGCAACCAGACCGATAATATCCCCGTAGCGGGCGAATGGTGTCAGGTTGTCGTTTGTATATATATATCCTCTGAAAGAAGTCTCTTCCCACCATCCGGTGCGAATCATTACATCTCCCCTACGGTTGATGATGCCTGAAATTCCGGTATTTGCCGCATGTACCACATCACGGCGCATCTCGATAGCCCTCAGACCGGCGTATCTGAAGTGCTGCCGATAACCGGGGGTATCTCCCCACCAACCGTCATTAGTCATCACAGCCATGAATGTAGCCCCTTTTACCGCAGCCATGCGGGAAAAATTCCCATATACGGATTCATAGCATATCATAGGACCCACCTTATTGCCGTCATTTCCTTCGAGAGCATCCATCTCATCCTGAGTACCATAACTGCCGCTTGAACCGCCAAACACGGAGATCATTTTAGTAAGAAATGGAAAATAGCGTTCATATGGGATAATCTCTACGCCTGGTACAAGCTTGGACTTATGATAATATGAGTACACATCACCGGCATCCATCAGGACGGCAGAGTTGTAAACATCATACCATACGCTGCCGCTCTTACGAGCACTATGCGACGGACGTGAGAGCGTAGCATAGAGTTGGTGTGAAAAGATGCCCACCAACAAGTTGGTATTAGGATAATCCTGCATGAATTCTTGATACTTCACAAAAGAATGGTGGGCTGTAGGCCGGTCAAGATCCATATCGTATGTAAAGGTTTCGGGAGTTACAATATATCTGGTCTGCGGAGTAATAACGCGGCGAACAAGCGAGAGCATCGCATCATCTATCTTCTCCTGAGGGAGTATTCCATACTTCTTGAAGGGATCAATATTGGGCTGCACCACTACAACCTCTATCTTCTCCCCTCCACTCTCACAATCGATGGTATAATACCTCACCAGGGATGCAGCTATTGGGAGGGCTACAAGTAGAGAGGCAGCGACAGCAAGTCTCCGCACACGAACTCTCTCCACGGCAGTCATAAGAGAGAAGATTAAAATATTAGTTAGCAATATCCACAAAGTTCCTCCTAGCGAGCCGGTAATCTCATACCATTGTACCAGAGAGGGAGAAGTAGCGAAAGAGTTGCCCAACACCAGCCAGGGCCAGGATAATTCAATCTCAAAATAGACATGCTCCCACGCAAGCCAGACAATAATCAAGAAAAGATAGGAGAGCCAGCGATTATTGAATACCTTGCGACTCCAGCGGTAGAGGGCGAATACTATGGACATCTGGAGCGTATTCAGGGCAATTGCGGCTATCGAGCCCACTTCGGAAACAAACCAGATCCAAAAGGTAGAAAAGATATTGAAGAACAAAAAGGCCAGGTAGTGATACCACCAAATGCGACGGATGCCCTCGTCGGAGGCAATTTTATCCATGTAAAGGAGCGGAATAAAAGCCACCAGCGCCACCGGGCCACAGTGTGGCACGAGATATGGAGCTGACATCAGCAACCCGAAAAGGAGTGCCAAAAAAGACAATTTTAACCTTGTTTTCTTTTCCACTTTCATGAATGCAAAGATAGTTTTTTTGAACAAATAGAGCAAGTTGACTATATTTGCGTTTGCAAAAAATAAAATGATGTTAGCGAACTTCATTAAAGCGATCATTGTGGGACTCGGAGCTTCAATTCCTCTGGGACCTCTGGGTATAATGTGCATCCAGAAGACCATCAGTAAGGGACGCAACTCCGGTTTTTCCATCGGATTAGGATCTTCGCTGGCAGATGTTTTCTACGCTACCATTGCACTCTTCTCACTCTCTTTCATCAATGATTTCATCGAGCAAAACCGCTCGTGGGTAATGCTTATAGGTGGAATAATCATCTTTTTCATAGGTCTGAACATCGCTGTGAGCAACCCCGTCAGGCAACTCAGACAACCCAAGAAGAGCAATGGCTCCAAGCATGCTCAGGAAATACTCCAGGGATTTGCAGTGACAATTTCCAATCCCGGGGCACTTGTACTGTTGCTTGGTTTTTTTGCATTAGTAGGCATTAATATCGGAGAACAATATACAAGATACAGCGTTGTCGTAATACTTGCCGGGATATTTCTGGGCACAACCTCATGGTGGTTTTTGTTAAGTACCGGAATCAATATTTTCAGAAGAAGGTTCCGACTCCGACAGCTTTTGTGGATCAACCGCATATCCGGAACCTTGATAGCTCTCCTGGGACTGATTTCAGCAGCGGAAGGTCTGTTCAGGCTTGTAGGCTGAGAATGTGGAATGTAGTTCAAATTGTCCATTTTCTTTGCTTCTCCAAAAAAAAACAATACATTTGCACCCTCAAATGAGAAAAGGACCGGTCCGGTAGCTCAGTTGGATAGAGCAACAGCCTTCTAAGCTGTAGGTCTTGGGTTCGAGCCCCAACCGGATCACAAGCATAAGGGGGTGACTAATAAATAGTTACCCCCACTTTTTTGGAGGTAAATGACGCGTCATTCCATGTAAATTTAAAATATTATTTGCATATTTGCATTGTTAAATATGTAAATTATGTATATACAGAGATATCTTGAGCCTGGAATTACTAAATCATTACAGAATTTTCCAATAACAGCAGTAACAGGACCTCGTCAATGTGGTAAATCAACTCTGGTCAAACATCTATTAAACGCTTATCCTGATTATATTTATTTAGATCTGGAAAGACCATCAGATTTACAAAAACTGGAAGATGCAGAATGGTTTTTA
>JAKQLB010000021.1 GCA_029567375.1 Bacteroidota bacterium
TCTTTAATCAAAAATTCGGTAGTTTTCCTAAGTATTTTTTCTTTTATTTTCATATTTCCTAAAAACCAAATAAACAAAAATAGTTTTTCGTGTTCATTGACCAAAATTCGTGCCATAGACGCATTAGCGACACCTTGACTATCCAAAATTTTTGTATCTTTGTATATTGTTCACCTATGCTATCGAATAGCATGAAAATAGGTCGGTGAAATATTTTGCGAAATAATAAAAACTAATTGATATTTCATATTAATATGTATTCGGATTTTCAAAAACATCTGCAGAAAGAGCTTCAAGCCATCGAAGAAGCCGGTCTGTATAAGAATGAACGCATCATCACTTCCCCACAACAGGCTACCATAAAGGTAAGTACCGGCCAGGAAGTGCTTAACTTCTGTGCAAACAACTATCTTGGACTATCCAACGATAAAGAATTGATCAAAGCTGCCAAAAAAGCACTTGACAGCCATGGATATGGTATGTCCTCCGTGCGTTTCATCTGCGGAACGGGAGATCTGCATAAAGAACTCGAAGCGAGAATTTCCGAGTTTTTCGGCACCGAAGATTCCATATTGTATGCTTCCTGTTTCGATGCCAATGGGGGTGTATTCGAGCCATTACTGAATGAACAAGATGCTATTATTTCAGATGCACTCAATCATGCATCCATCATAGACGGAGTACGTCTTTGCAAGGCACAGCGATATCGCTACGCCAATGCCGATATGGAAGAGCTTGAGAACTGTCTCAAAAAAGCTCAGGCGCAGCGCCATCGTCTGATCGTGACCGACGGAGTCTTCTCAATGGACGGAAATGTGGCCCCGCTGGATAAAATATATGAACTTGCCAACAAATATAACGCTATGATAATGGTGGACGAATCCCACTCTGCAGGCGTTGTAGGCAAGACCGGACGAGGCACCACTGAGGTGTTTGACCTTCACGGCAAAATCGAAATCATTACCGGCACTCTCGGAAAAGCATTCGGAGGTGCCATAGGAGGCTTTACGACCGGACGTAAGGAGATTATCGATATGCTGCGTCAGCGTTCAAGACCCTATCTCTTCTCCAACTCTATCCCTCCCATGATAGCAGCAGCGGGTATCAGGATGTTTGAGATGATGTCCGAGAACAACGTGCTCCAGGATAAGCTGCACGCCAACACCGACTACTTTGTGGCCAAGATGCAGGCTGTAGGATTTGACATCAAACCCACACAGTCAGCCATCTGCGCCGTAATGCTCTATGATGCCAAGCTCTCACAGGAAATGGCAGCCAAGCTCCTCGACAAGGGTATTTACGTAACAGGATTCTACTATCCGGTAGTACCCAAAGGAGAGGCGCGCATAAGAGTACAGCTCTCTGCAGGACACGAAATAGTACACCTCGATAAGTGTATAACCGCTTTCACAGAGATCGGGCGTGAGTTGGGAGTCATCGCTTGAGTATCTTCTTGCGATATTGTGAGGCGGTAAAACCCTCTGATTGCATCATACAATAATTCATTACCCTTACGCTGGAGAAGCCACTGCCACAGGCAACCTCCTCCATCAACATGGTGCTGTTCTCTTTCTGACTGAGAATCTGTTTGGCACGCTCCAGACGATATCGGTTTAGGTAATCATAAAACCCCATTCCTTGACTATGGAGCGCTTTGGTGACATAAGTTCTGTTGGAACCCACTTCACGGGCAAGCCGGGTTCGCGAAAAACTGCTGTCAAGATAGAGTTCTTTCTTCACTATGACCTCTTCCATCCTGGAGAAAAGCTCTTCGAATGAAACACCTTGCCTTTTGCGACTTATCACTATTTTGATACGACGATTGCCGTTTATAAGCTCACGCAATTTGCCTTTTTCTGCCATCCTGCTCCCCGTTTCTCATTGTTTTGCGATATTCCTTACACCATTCGGCCGGTGTATAGCCCGTGTTTCTCCCGAAGGCTGTATTGAATGTAGTCATGGAATTGAACCCCACCATTTTACCAAGTTGTGAAATTGTCAGATCAGGATTATCCGCATAAAGACGGATGGCTTCCCTGACACGGTAAAAGTGAACCAGTTGGCAAAAATTTCTGTTTGTTTTGAGTCTGATGACCTTTGAAAGATAGGTTTTATTGGTGTAGAGACGCAAGGCGACTTCATTGATTCTGATGTCGGGGTTGAGAAAAATCTTCTCCCTCTCAAACAGATCGAGTAATTTTTCCTTGAGATTGTCAAATTCACAATTATCCGGACTTTCATCGGACAGCATGCGAGGTTTTTCCGGAAGACTTTCGCTCAGATCCGGATAGACCTTCTCCTCTGCTTTTTCACTCTTGCGATTTCTTCTCCAATAATCCGTCAGGTATGCCAGGATGATAAAAAGCGGCACATAGGCCAGTAAAAGGATTAATACTGTCAATTTCATTTCACTCTTTTTTTGTTCCGGTAACGAAACTATAAAAAAGAGATACAACCCCGATAAATATAACCTAATGACGGCATCACAATCTCGGAGAGAGTGTGAAAATCGGATAAAATTCGTTTTTTATAAAACGGAAACTATTTCTTGATTTGCTCAAAACCCTTGCCGTAGACACCCATAACGCTACCCACAGAGAGAAATGCCGTCTTATCAACCTCCTTGACGATACGAAGAATATGGCTCGATTCGTTCTTGCGGACTATGACTACGGCCACCTTACCTTCTTCCTTGGTGTACCAGCCACGTGAATTGAGAACGGTCACACCGCGGCCCGTTTCCTCTGTTATTCGGTCCGCAATAGCATCATATTGTTTGGAGAATATGAGAATCTGCACCGACTGTTTGCTGCCCGAAAGAAACATATCCAGCGTAAAACTCAATACGGCAGACATTATGAAACCATAAATAACAATAGCAAATTTGTAGCCCCAGGTAGCTTCGGAAGGCAAAATCAGAGATGAAGCTATGATAACGATATCCAGCAGCACGATAATCTTACCCGGAGAAACGCTCCTGTATTTGTTGATCATCAAAGCAACTATATCTGTACCTCCCGTGCTGCCTCCCTGAGCAAATGTAAGCGCCATTCCCAATCCCGCAAGTGCCCCTCCGAAAATACTACAAAGCAATTGCCCATTACTAATTGCGAATTCCTGAATAAATGAATCAGGGATAAGTGCCGGCACAATTTTGAAAAAAACCGAACTCATCAATATGGCATAAACGGTTTTCGCCCCAAATCCGCGCCCAAGCACCTTGAGAGCTATCAATAGCAGTACTGTATTGATTATGAAGTAGGAGTAACTGACCTCGAAACCGGTCCAATATTGTATAAGAGCTGCAATACCGGTAACTCCTCCTCCCACCATATTATTGGGAAGAATGAAAATCGACCATGCCAGCACATAACACAATAGCCCTATTGCAATAATGAAATAGGCCTTAATTTCCGATAGGATCTTTTTGCTTTTCGTATTCATTTTTTACTTTTTTAAACCACTCTTTATTTGTTCAAAACCCTCACCATAGACACCCATAACGCTGCCTACCGAGAGAAATGCCTTTTTGTCAATCTCTTTGACGATACGGAGAACTTGTCCTAATTCTGTTTTACGCACAATCACGATGACAACCTTGCCCTCCTCCTTTGTAAACCAACCACGTGTATTGACAACGGTCACACCACGTTCGGTTTCTTGTGAGATACGGTCGGCTATAGCATCATATTGCTTTGAAAATATAAGAATCTTCACCGACTGTTTATTTCCCGAAAGGAACATGTCCAACGTGAAACTGCATACACCGGACATTATGAAGCCGTATATAACAATGGCAAATTTGTAGCCCCAGCTGCCGTCAGAAGGCACAATCATAGAAGAGGCGATGATAATGATATCCAGCACAACGAGGATCCTCCCCGGGGATATACTCCTGTATTTGTTTATCATCAGAGCAATTATATCCGTGCCTCCCGTACTACCCCCTTGCGTGAATGTAATAGCCATTCCAAGCCCATCAAGCGCACCTCCGATAATACAACAAAGCATTAGGCCGTTATTGATTGCAATTTCTTGAATAAATGCTGCGGGGATAAATTGCGGTATAACCTTGAAAAGCACCGAAGATACTACTATGGCATAAATGGTTTTCAGTCCAAAACCACCACCTAGCACCTTGAAAGCCACTGCGAGCAAAACCGCATTAATGATAAAAAAGGAATAACTAACTTCAAAGCCGGTCCAATACTGTATGATAGCCGAAATACCTGTGACACCTCCACCCACCAAATTGTTGGGAAGAATAAAAATGACCCAGGCCAACACATAGCATAAAAGGCCTAAAGTCATGATTGCATAGGACCTAAGCTCCGATAAGATCTTTTTGCTTTTTGTTTTCATTATCCTTCTTTTTGAAACCGCTCTTTATCTGCTCAAAACCCCTGCCGTAAACACTTGTGGCCGGAGAGACTGTTATGAATGCATTTTCATCTTTCTCTTTGATTGCCCTTGCAATAGCCTGCAACTGACTTTTACGCGCAACCACAATCAGGAGTTTACCTTCCTGTTGAGAATACCACCCGATGGAATTAAGCGCAGTGACGCCCCTTTCGAAATTAGTGTTGATCATATCGGCTATCTCGGCATATTTCGAAGAAAAAATCAGAATTTGCACGGATTGTTTATTGCCCGTAAGGATGGAATCCAGTATATATGAAAATGAAACCATCTGGATATAACCGTAGATGACATTTTCCAAAGTCTTGCCTGGCAAGAAAATTACAGAGCCTATGATAATCAGGTCGCATACCAGAAATACTCGTCCCGGAGAAGTCTCCCTGTACTTTGAAATAATGATGGCAATAATGTCTGTGCCTCCGCTGCTGCCACCGCTCAAAAAAACAATGCTGATGCCCACACCGCTCAGGGTGCCACCCAGAACGGCATTTATCAGCGAATCCTCTATGGTACTGACAAAGCCGAGCATTGGAAGGAATTCGAGCATGAGCGTACCACAGATAACGCAAAATATGGTTTTGAAACCGAAACCCTTACCCATAATAATGGTACCCACTACCAGTAGCAGCACATTGATGCCGAAATAGGTATAGGGTACGGGAAGGCCGGTGGCATAGAAAATCACCGAAGCCAGACCGGTAAGGCCTCCTCCGGCAATCTCCTTGGGGATCAGAAAATAGACCCAACTGAAGGTATAGAGCAACATACCCGCAAAAAGCAACAGGTATGAAACAGCTTCTTTGGCAAAGAACTTCTTTTGCATATATCAGACTACAACATTGATAATCTTGGAAGGGACCACTATGATCTTCTTCGGAGTACCTCCCTGGAGATACCTCTCGGTCATAGGGTCGGCAAGCACCGCTGCCTTGGCCTCCTCGGGTGAAATGGAGAGAGGAAGGGTGATCTTGAAACGCAATTTACCGTTGAATGAAACGGGATATTCAAAACTATCTTCTATGGTATATTTCTCCATATATTCGGGGTAGGATGCGGTTGAGATACTCGTTTTATGTCCGAGAGAGCTCCAAATCTCTTCGGCTACATGGGGTGCGAATGGAGAGAGCAGTATCACGAGCGGCTCGAGGATTTCTCTCTTGTCGCATTTGAGATCCGACAATTCATTTACAGCAATCATAAATGCACTGACCGAGGTATTGAATGAGAAAGACTCTATGTCACTCTGTACCTTAGCAATAAGTCTGTGAAGCACCTTGAGTTCGACAGGAGTTGCTTTTGCATCGGATACGGAAAACGCATCGCGCTCATGGTAGAGTCTCCAGAATTTCCGAAGGAATCTGTGAACACCGTCTATTCCCCTTGTATCCCAGGGTTTAGATTGTTCTAGAGGACCGAGGAACATCTCATACATCCTAAGTGTATCTGCACCATATTTTTCACAAATCATATCTGGATTGACCACATTGAACATAGATTTGCTCATCTTTTCGATTGCCCATCCGCAAATATATTCGCCATCCTCGAGGATAAACTCCGCATCCGCGAAATCGGGCATCCAATTTCTGAAAGCCTCGATATTGAGACGATCAGTCTCAACTATATTGACATCCACGTGAATCTCCATGGTGTCGTATTGATCCTTGAGTCCGAAGGAAACGAAGGTGTTGCTTCCCTGTATGCGATATACGAAATTGGAGCGACCCTGGATCATTCCTTGGTTGATGAGCTTTTTAAAAGGCTCCTCCTCGCATATATATCCTCGGTCATAAAGGAATTTGTTCCAGAATCTGGAGTAGATGAGGTGACCTGTGGCGTGTTCCGTACCCCCGATATAGAGGTCCACATTGCGCCAGTATTCATTGGCCTCGCGGCTCACCAGTTCCTCGGAATTTGAGGGGTCCATATACCTCAGATAATAGGCGCTGCTGCCGGCAAATCCGGGCATCGTGCTGGTCTCTATGGGATAGCCGTCAATCTCCCATCCAATAGCCCTTGCAAGGGGCGGCTCCCCACTCTCCGTCGGGAGAAATGCATCCACCTCGGGAAGTTCCAGAGGTAGTGCGGAAATATCCATAGGTACTGCCACTCCATCCTTGAAATAGATGGGGAAAGGCTCTCCCCAATATCTCTGGCGGGAGAAAATGGCATCTCTGAGGCGATAGTTGATCTTACGTTGACCGATGCCCTGAGCCTCAACATAGTCGATGGCTGCCGGAATTGCCTCCTCCACGCTCATACCGTTGAGAAAGCCGGAGTTGCACATAATGCCCTCTTTGGCATCGAAACTCTCCTGCGAGATATCGCAACCCTCGATAAGCGGCACGATCGGCAGATTGAAGTGCTTTGCAAAGAGGTAGTCGCGGCTGTCATGAGCAGGTACCGCCATGATGGCGCCGGTGCCATATCCTGCAAGCACGTATTCCGAGATCCATACGGGGATCTTCTCCTCTGTGAGAGGATTGACTGCATAGGAGCCTGTAAATACTCCCGTAACTTTATGAGTCTCCGCCATCCTCTCACGCTCGGTCTTCTTTATGGCCATGGCCAGATACTCATCTACCGCTTCTCTCTGCTCTGAGGTGGTGAGTTTCTCCACCCATTCGCTTTCAGGAGCAAGCACCATGAAGGTAACTCCGAAAATGGTATCCGCGCGGGTAGTAAAAATGGTCATGTCATACTCCTGTGAGCCGTTGGAGACTTTAAAGACCATCTCGGCACCTTGTGAACGACCTATCCAGTTGCGCTGCATCTCCTTGAGTGAGTCGGTCCATTCGAGTTTCTCCAGATTGTCCAGCAGCCTCTCGGCATAAGCAGAGACTCGCAGCTGCCACTGTTTCATCTTCTTTTGTTCCACCGGGAAACCACCTCGGATGGAGAATCCCTCCTTGACCTCATCGTTGGCCAGCACCGTGCCGAGCATGGGACACCAATTGACCGCAGTCTCGCCTTGATAGGCGATGCGGTAATTCATCAGGACTTCTGCTTTTTCCTTTTCGGAGAATGAAGCCCACTGCTCAGCAGAGAAAATGAGCTCCTCTGTGCAGGCTGCGCAAACACCTTCGGTACCCGCAGCGGCGAATTGATCTATAAGTTCCGAGATTGGGCGTGCCTTGCGTTTGATATTACAGTAATAGCTGTCGAACATCTCGAGAAATGCCCACTGGGTCCATTTATAGTAGGCAGGGTCGCAGGTCCTTACCTCACGTGACCAATCATAGGAGAAACCTATGCGTTCCATCTGTTCGCGGTAACGGGCGATATTCTGCTCTGTGGTAACTGCAGGATGCTGTCCGGTCTGGATGGCATACTGCTCTGCCGGAAGACCGAACGCATCAAATCCCATCGGATGAAGTACGTTGAAGCCTTTTAGACGTTTATAGCGACTGTAGATATCGCTGGCGATATATCCCAGGGGGTGTCCCACATGAAGTCCCGCTCCCGAAGGATAAGGAAACATGTCCAGAACGTAATACTTTGGTTTGGAAGGCTCTGTTTTTACTTCAAATGTTTTGTGCTTTGCCCAATAGGCCTGCCATCTTTTCTCGATGTCAACAAAATTGTACTCCATTGCAAGTCTTCGTATGATCTGTATTCAAATTGACCTGCAAAGGTAACACTTTTCAACCTTTCCGCAAGATAAAGAGCACCGGAAGAGTTATTTTTGTACGCACCTTGTTGCCTCCTATCCGGCCGGGTATCCATTTGGGTGAAACGGAGATTACTCTTACCGCTTCGTCATCCAAAAGATCATCCACGCCGCGGACCACTCTGACATTGGTTACACTGCCATCTTTTTCGATGATGAATTCCACCTCCACAACCCCCTGGATGCCTTTGGAAATGGCTGCCTTGGGGTATTTGAGATATTTATAAACCCAGGAGTCCAGAAAATGCTTTTCATCTGAATGGAAAAATTGCGGACGCTTGTCGCACTCCGAAGCGGAATAAACCCCATCTTCCCGTACGGTCGGTTCCCTATCTTTGGAAGAGGCATTAAATGCCTTAAAAAGCACATCTTTATTTGCCATCACCTCAAGGAAATGGAAAATATAAATGCTCTCCTCCACGAGATTGTTGTATAGGATCAAATTGGGCGTGTCGCGTACGGTGTGATACTCCCTGTGTGTGCCGGTAGTAAAAAAGAAGACAGGTAT
>JAKQLB010000028.1 GCA_029567375.1 Bacteroidota bacterium
GCTTCAAGCGCCACCTTGGCTTTAAACTCAGCACTGTAGCGAGTTCTCTTTCCCAACATTTTTCGCTCCTCTCTTAGAACAGAATAAGGTAAACATTTATCACCTTATTTACCTGTCCTAATTTTGGGGAGCATTACACTCGGATTGCTTGATGAAAGCAAGGATTATGTTGGTCAATCTAATGATATTAAAATACTTTATGTTCAGCCAAACAATAAAGAGCAAAATAACAATTGTATCGAGTTTAAATGGATTGCGGAATGGCTGGAGAGTAAAAGCACTCTCGATGACTTTGAATCCAATTTTATTTTAGCACTTCGTGAATGGTCTAAGGATTAATCTAACCATGCTTAAATAATGTTGCTTCAAAAAAGTCCCTCGTGGCTGGTTTTGAGAATTTGATTTCGTGATGGCTAATGAGACAGTTTGGCATGATTGAGGATGTTGGATTTATCATGAACTGAGAACTGTTGCAGAAACGTTGGTTTCTGAGAAATACAGTGGCGACGTATTTATGAAGCCTGTGTCCCGTTTTCCGTTGTACCATCGCAGAATCAGCGGCCCTCAGTGACTCTCTGAAGGAGTACATCATGAAAAAAGTACTTATTTGTCTCGCGAGTTTACTGTCATTTATGGCTTTAAACTGTGATAAAAATAATTACATCTATTCTCCTAGCGACAAACAAGCGATCGTAACTCCAAGCCTCTCAAAATCCGTCATATCTACTGAATCTGGCAATATCGTGTTTGGACCAGAAGTGTTTGTAAGGTCAAAAGGAAATCTATCGGCAGCGACAAGAGAGTTTACACTAACTAATATTGAGTCAAAGTATTTGTTCATCTTACAAAATGGTGATAACACTAAAGACTCGAAAGTATCAAATTGCTCAATTGTATTAAACAAGAACATCCTCATTAATTTATTCGAACAGCTTAAAAACAAAAATCGCATTGAAAAGGAAATTATTCTCTCCCAACGCAACCGAATAACAGTACTCTTAGTAGGTAAACCAAACAGTTTTATCACACTTACCATAGTTAAACTATCTTCGAGCCCAAGCACGGTCACCGACATAGATGGCAACACTTATAAAACGATTAAAATTGGTGATCAATGCTGGATGGCAGAAAACCTGAAAGTGACGCATTTTCGCAACGGTGATGAAATCCCAAATGTGACCGACAATAACATATGGATTAACCTTACCAGTGGAGCTCTCTGCAATTATAATAATGATGAGGCCAATGTTACGACCAATGGTAGATTGTACAACTGGTATGCTATTCAAGATAGTCGCAATCTTGCGCCAAATGGATGGCATGTACCATCTGATGCTGAATGGCAAACGATGATCAATTTTCTAGGTGGTTCTGCTGCTGGTGGCAAATTGAAAGAAGCAGGAACTCAGCACTGGAACAGCCCTAATACTGATGCCACGAATGAAAGTGGTTTTACTGCTCTACCGAGTGGCGCCCGCGGTGATTATGTATCCCCTTATGGTGATATGGGGAATTATGCATATTTTTGGACTTCGACGCAGTGGGAGATAAACAGTGCAATACACCGTACCTTATATTACAATAGCGCAACTGTTGGATATGTCTCGCAGCAAAAACGAATGGGATTGTCAATTCGTTGTGTCAAAGATTAAACCCCCAGGTTTAAACGTTCTGGAAGTAAATATTTTCTCCATGATGAGCGAATTGATGGTTAAGGGATCTCTTTACGATCTGTCAATTCCGTGTTCAATCTAACAACATTCTATACAATAATTTGCATCAAACGCAAAGGCGTCCAAGTGGCGCCTTTTTTATTACAGAAAATACCAAAAAGAAGCCCTCCTGGTGTATTTGTTACTAGAACGTACACCTATTCATCAAAGGAGGTTTCCAATGTATCTGGATTTTCTGGAACAACTATCAACGATGGGGCGGTCAAGCGCAGAGATGAAAGAGATGGCCGAGCGGTTTAAGGATTTGGAACCATCAGAGTACGACATTTTGCTGCAGGAACTCATCCGGGCGAAAGACAAGCGGGGTGTCGGGAATCTAATGGCGATTAGTGTGGCAAATAGTGTCCCAATGCATCCAGTGCTTTTTGTCCAAGCTATTCCTTTAGTGGACGACAAGCAGATAATCTTTAACGCTGCGGAGTATCAGGGCGAAGAGACCATCGATGTTCTTTTGGACTATGGCTATCCATGGTATCAGACTGCTCCATCCGCTGCCGTCGTTGCGTTCTCGATCGCAGATGATCTGATGAAAAAATATGGGCTCGTTGATGAGGTGAGGAAACTCGACAATAATTTGCGGGTGATGCAAAGCTGTCTGGACGAACAGCTGCGCCCGATTTACGATTCCTTGCTACAAAAAATTACCATGCTGAGGGGAACAAGCTATGGAGAATATTACCGGGTTTGTAGCTGATGCAGCAAAGATAAAACGGTTGGGCATTCAGGCGGGGTTGAGTGCCTTCCAGCATTGGATAAACGAAATTGCCGTTTGGCTGGAAGATACCTTTCCGGATGTCGGTTACTCAGCTGAATGGCTTTCTCTTGACTCTGGCCCATGCAGGGACACGCGAAGAATAAAAGGTCAGCAGCTACACAAGTCGCTTGAAAAAGCGGTGAACGAGAGGATCAGCTGGTTGATCAAATTGGAAAAGATATCAGAACCGGGGAACGATGATGGGATCGTAGGCGCCGGAAGTGCTCCGATTATTCTGGGCTGGCAGCATCTATTGAATCCTGTTTCATTAGATGAGGCCGAATCGGGGCTTGAGCATTGGGAAGCGGATGTGACGAGATGGTTATTGGAGCGCCATGTGGAATCCGAAATAATCGTGGAGTGGCATACGCTGGCGGAAAATCCGTTTAGCAAGTGGCCCGACGATGCAGATGATCCACTGTTATGGGCTTCTTTTCGAGAGGTTGTTCGAAAGAGGTATCGATGGCTGGCCGAGCTGATTTCTCGATCAATCACGGTCGAGAGCCAGTATCATGATAGATATGAGGTAGAGGATAGGCCATTAAAAATTAACTTTGATGGTCCCGGCTATGAATTGATCACCATGCTGAAGGAAGCCTTGCAGCAGGAGGGGGGACGTACGCGGTACAGGCTGTTCGCAGACGATGAGGAGGTTTATGAATATGCTGCTTTCAAGTTTCTGGTTCGAGGAAAAGAGATGTCGGTGAAGCAGTTGAAAAAGAGCGTTGAGAATAAGCAATATCTATAGTCTTTTCCCCTGATTTTTCCTGAACCTGCCCAATTTATTTAATCCGGGATGGCTGTAAGAATATTATAATTGATAGTTAGAGCGGCCTCTGTCGGACACTTTCCTCATTTCACTTCCTTTTTGATTCTTACCAATAATCACCCATTATTATTAAAATATAGCATCCTGAGGAC
This sequence comes from Bacteroidota bacterium, assembly GCA_029567375.1. Lineage (GTDB taxonomy): Bacteria > Bacteroidota > Bacteroidia > Bacteroidales > UBA932 > Cacconaster. The sequence continues at coordinate 3,409 of JAKQLB010000028.1, forward strand.
AACTCGGGGCTATTATGGACAATAATCAATAAGGTGATTTTTATTTTATGCAGACAGTTTACGAACAAGAACTAGAATCAAAATTGAGAAAATATTATCGAGTCAGAGAAGCGGCAGAGCTTTTTTCAGTGAGCGAGAAAACAATCCGGCGCTGGATAAGTGTCAGGTACATTAGGGCGGTTCGCATCGGAGGATCAGTTCGAATTCCAAGTACTGAGATGGAGCGCCTAGTCCAACCATGCAGCGAATAATTGGGCATAAGAATAATGCAGGAAGGAGGTCCATGGCAATTAATGAAACAAGGAGATGAAATATAATGGCTTACATAGAAAAAGTCGGCAAGAACTCTTACCGGATCATTTATTATCTGAACGGGAAAAAGAAAACGAGATCAGTACCTCCTGGTACTCCAGTAAAACTAGTTCAATCATTCAAAAAGGAGATAGAAGTAAAGGTAGCTCTTCATAAAGCCAGCATAAAGAAATTCGTCGAGGATGAAGACCAGGAAAAGTCTCTGACGCTCACAGAAATGGCAAGTAAAATACTTGAGTTGAGGAAAGATGAAGTCAGCGAGGATACGCAATATCGGAATGAATATGCGATGAAAATTTTCATCAAAGTGGTTGGAGCGAATTTACCGGTGGCTGAATTAAAAGACTCGCACATTGCTCAATTCAAGAAATCGAGGCTAGAACTTAAAAAGCAGGAACATGAATCGAAGCAGAAGCCAGTGGACGAGAATCAAATCAAACGGGGGATCAATAAAGATCTGGTCAACATCAAAGCAGTGTTCAATGCAGCTGCACAGAAGGGTATTATACTTGAGTCCCAGGTTCCCAATTTCGAATTCTATCGTGTGGAGCAAATTCGTCTTCCCCAAACACTGGATGAGCAGGAGATTCAGGCCATCGCCAGCCAACTGGAAGGAGACGCCCTCCTTGCATTTTGGATCATCCGGTATACTGGTGCCAGAAGAGGAGAGGTAGCCCACAGGTCCGCAGAGGACGATCACGGATTGAAATGGATTCACATCGACTTCGAGAACAGCCGAATCAGATTGTCTGGCAAGGGCAAAGAAAAGTACGTCCCGATGCATCCCCGGCTGGTGGAAAAATTGCAGGCACGTCGCGATGAGCTTGGTGAAGCCTACAATCCGGAGGATCTGGTGATCAGGTTTCGTCGTGATACCTTATCGGCCAATTTTCGCGAAGCCATCGAAAAGGCAGGAATCAAGAAGAGAGGTGCTGTTCATATCCTTCGACATACCGCTGCTACCGCCCTTCTGGATGCGGGGGCCAATCTTCGAGAGGTGCAGGAATTCCTTGGGCATTCTCGGGTAACCACTACGGAGATCTATACCCATATCAGCAAGGAAAAGCTAAAGTCGAAAGTCGATCAGGCTTTTGAATAAAAATACTGGGATAAAACTGGGATAAAGGATGTCCACAAATAGGTAAAATGGAGGTATTAGAAAAAGAAAAGAGCTCTGAATTTTCAGAGCTCTCTCTTTATAAAGCTTGTATTTACTTCACTTATCTTGGCGGGGCCGACGGGGCTCGAACCCGCGACCTCTGGCTTGACAGGCCAGTGCAATATGATAAAAAGTGGCCTAAGTTCAAAATTATAGGGGTATTTTTCAAAAGAGGGGGTTAAATGGGGGTTAAGAAATTTGGGGTGGATTTGTGCCGTAGAGTCACGAGCTGATGGGGGTATTATAGCATATAGAAAATAATTGATAATTATTTGGACTAACGCCTATTGTTGCAACAACACCCCCGATGGCAGCCTTGCGCTCTTGCTCTGCGCGGGCAGGTACGCCGGCATACCCCAATGATCTTAAATCCAATAAAAATCGCTCAACCTAGGTTTTATATAAAAGACTGAAGCGTGCATTATTAGCTTGTCATCGCAAACGCTGCAGCGTTGACTCTATCTGCTGTGCTAGCGCGGCGTAGCCATGATTGCTGGCGACCTGGTAAGCCTCTTCAGCCAAAAGTAAACTTTCTCGTGCATATCCTTTTTGGCTAAGCGCCAATGCCTGATTGATTAACGAGTATGCCAGACCTTCGACATTGCCGAGCTCGCGGCAGATGCGCTCCTGCTCTTTAAATAAGTTCATGGCGCCATCCAGATCGCCACGGGCGTTAAGGATCAACCCCTGACCGCCGAGGCTTATTTGCAGGTCATTGACATTGCCGAGCTCGCGGCAGATGCGCTCCCCCTCTTTATATAAGGTCATGGCGTCGTCCAGATCGCCGCGATCAGCGAGGATATTTGCCTGATTGCCGAGGCTTCTTTGCAGGCTGTCTTTATTGCCGAGCTCGCGGCAGATGCGCTCCTGCTCTTTACACAAGGTCATGGCGCCGTCCAGATCGCCGCGGGAATAGAGGATCCCTCCCTGATTGCCGAGGCTTCCTTGCAGGCCGTCTTTATTGCCGAGCTCGCGGCAGATGCGCTCCTCCTCTTTAAGTAAGGTCGTGGCGCCGTCCAGATCGCCGCGGGAATAGAGGATATTTGCCTGATTGCCAAGGCAGGCTTGCAGAGAATTCAAATCTCCATTTGCTCGAAAATAATCCGCCAGCTGGATTCGCAAGACCAGCGCTTCATCAAGATGGCCGGCATCAGCAAAAAGAAAACTAATAGACCAGATATAATCCGTATCCTGCTTGAACTGCTGTATGGCCAACTCATAGGATTTGACCATGGAAATGGCAGAATGACTTTCAATTTGCACCCAGTAGTGATTGACGACATTTATTATTCCTGGGTGACGACAATTAAAATTCCTGTATAGAAAACTAGGAATTGTTATACTATCCAAGTCGAGCAATAAGGAAGGAGGCTTGGATGGTAAGCGATCGTCAAGTCAGGAGATTAATAAAATTGAAAGCACGTGGCCGTTCTTTGACAAATGCGGCATCCATGGCTGAGATGGATGAGAAGACTGCGCGCAAGTATCTCAGATCAGGCAAGTTGCCGAGCGAAAGTCGAGCTCGTCACACCTGGCGTACGCGCCAAGATCCATTTGCTGAGGTATGGAGCGAGGTGCAATGGATGTTGGAAAATGATGCGCGCGTCCAAGCGAAGACCTTGTTTGCCTGGTTGCAGCGGAGGTATCCTGGCCGTTTTTCAGATGGTCAATTACGTACGCTGCAACGTCGACTAAAGATCTGGCGAGCGACCGAAGGCCCTGCCAAAGAGATCTATTTTACCCAAGTCCATGTGCCCGGTGAATTGAGTCAATCCGATTTTACGCACATGGATGATTTGGGCATTACCATCGGCGGTGAGTTATTCCGGCACTTGGTCTATCACTTTGTGCTGACCTACTCCAATTGGGAAACGTATACGATCTGCATGAGCGAAAGCTTTGAATCGTTGCAGACTGGCTTTGAGAATGCGCTATGGAAATTAGGCAGTGTTCCTCAAAAGCACCGTACGGATCGGTTAACGGCCGCTGTAAATAATCTAAATAATCTGGAGCAATTTACCCGATTCTGGCAAGCCGTACTGGATCATTATGGCATGCAAGGCTTCAAGATACAAACTGGTCAGCCCAACGAAAATGGTGACATCGAACAGAGCCATTACCGCTTCAAAACGGCGGTCGATCAGGAGCTTATATTGCGTGGCAACCGGGATTTTGCCACACGCGACGCGTATGATCAATTTTTGCAGGCACTGATCAGACAACGTAATGCCGGTAGGCAGAAAAAGCTACAACAAGAGCTGATGGTTATGCACTTGTTGCCCAAGAACCGGCTAAACTCGGTCAAGCAAATTCGGGTACGAGTAGGACAGACTGGCACTATTCGTGTTTTGAACAATACGTACTCGGTCGACAGCCGTCTTCGCCATGAATGGGTCGATATCTTCGTTTATGTTGATACGTTGGAGATATTTTACAGTCAACGCAAAATAGATTGCCTGCCGCGGCTGCGCGGACGGGACCAAAGCTGCATCCAGTATCGCCATATCATTGATTCTCTTGTACGTAAGCCGGGCGCTTTTGAGCATTACTGTTATCGCGATGAGTTATTTCCGACGCATCGATTTCGACTTGCTTATGATCTTCTCAAAGAGCAATCAGGGAATAAGGGGGTCAAGACCTATCTGTATCTTTTGCAATTGGCTGCCCGGGAAAATGAAGCCGCGGTCGATTTCGCCTTATCGGTCAAACTGGATAATCATGAACCGATCGTGTTGGAAGAAATTGCCGGGATGGTCAAGGACACGGTTAACACAGCCACTCCCCACCAAGTCGATGTCCATGTCGAAGCGGTAGATCTGCACATCTATGACACGCTTTTGGAGAGGATGGCCGGTCAATGAAATTATCAGTCTATTCGCAAATCGCTCCTGCCCTGAAAACACTGCGATTACCGGCCATACAGCAGCAATATCGACAGGTCGCCGATCTCGCCCGGCGTGAAAGCTGGAGCTATGAACAATTTCTCCTGGATTTGGTCAGTCGGGAGAACGAGAGCCGTGACCAGAAAAAAATTGCCCGTATGCTCAAGGCATCTCGTTTACCGCTGCAAAAAAATCTTACTCAGTTTGACCGACATCGTTTGCCCATGAAAATCAACGCGCAATTGAGTGCTCTGCTGGAAGGCTCATTCCTGGAACGCGCTGAGAATGTTCTGGCTTTTGGCAACCCGGGAAGTGGCAAAACCCATCTGCTCTGCGCTCTTGCACAGGAACTAGTCCGACAAGGTCGGCCTATACTATTTCGCCCATGTAGTCTGCTGGTACAAGAGCTTCTGGTGGCTAAAAAAGATCTGAAGCTGGCGCGTATGCTCAAACAACTCTCCCGGTACGATGCGTTGCTCATCGATGATATCGGCTATGTACAATATGACCGTGAAGAAATGGAGGTACTGTTTACCCTCCTTGCCGACCGCTATGAGAAAAGAAGTATTATGCTGACTTGTAATTTACCTTTTTCAAAGTGGGAGCTGATCTTCAAAGATCCCATGACAACGGCCGCGGCTATCGACCGCTTGGTCCATCACAGCATCATTATCGAGATCAATTTGTCCAGCTACCGCCTAGAATCGTCACAGAAAAGATATCAAGAGCAACCTCTAAAACCGGAGCAAATCGAAGGCTCCAAGGGGTAACGTCAGTCGCCCTACGGGCTCCTTCCGTTACCCCTTGGCATCAAACAAAAACAGGAATTTTAATTGTCGCTAATAGGAAAAAATAATTGACATTGATCACAGTAGGCTTTAACTTCAAACTCATTAATAGAGACATCTGAAAAATTGATTCTTCAGTTGTAGTTTATCATTTTTCGCAGTTTTTTTGAAAATGAGACCACTTTGCTGACGAGTTTTGCGAAAAATGTTCTTTGGCGTTCTCTATTTTATACCACCCAGAGCCCAGAAGGATCTGTTGCTGCTTGATTACGGGGCTTGAGTGATGGCGCACCGCATATTATAGACCATCGCAGAAAGAACGAACTCAAATCGGTTACGCCTTTGGTCATAATAGCTACATCTATCATAGCCCAGGACAATCTTCATAAAAGCAAAGGGCCGCTCCACAGCATTGCGTATCGCTGAAAGTCTGCGGTTGCGTTTCTTTTGTTTGCCGCTCAAAGGCTGGTTACGATATCCTTTATCCAAAATACCACAGAAAATACCTTGGTCTCGTAGCTGTCAGCGGGCACTTTAAAAGCGGCCAGAGGTGGGCAGATCAAAAGCGGCCAGTCAGCGAGGAGTTAAGTTTATTCTTTTTTTGATTCATTATCAAGTTCTTTTTGTTCTTTCTCATCTGCGTGTTTCAATCGATAGCTT
>JAKQLB010000052.1 GCA_029567375.1 Bacteroidota bacterium
TTCAATATCATTGCGAAAGTAAGCACCCTGCACTGTTAACGGCATTAATAGTAATCCATTTTTTGTTGCCACAACCAGGTTGTTTTACCTATGGCTATGCGATAATAAACAGACGGGAAATAGACGTATCTAATCTTTCATCCGAAATCATGCAATACCACTTGCTTTATGTGACATAACCCGATAACATTTCGCCATATTTTAACCAATGCGCCATTACATCAAACGGGTGAGGAAAAAAGAACAGATGGAAGACCTCCAGATAGAATACAGCGACCGGGATATCACTCCGTGGGGTGGGATGAAGTTGATGAAGAATCTTGTGGATCAAACAGCAATCAAAGCATATATGAACACACTCGATCTTCCTGAACCGGGGTCTAACCGGGGATATGATCCGATCGATATCATTGAGAGCTTTTGGGTCAGTGTGTGGATAGGTGCAAGCAGATTTACCCATAGTTCCTGGTTGAGATACGACAATGTCTTGAAGAAGATCTTCTCGTGGAAAGAAGTGCCCTCACAGAGCACCTTTAGCAGGTTCTTTCATAAGTTCACCTGGAAGCGAAACGATGCCGTTTTCCCTTCCCTGCAACGGTGGTTCTTCGAACAACTTCACTTCAACAACATGACCCTTGATTTGGACAGCAGCGTTGTCACGAGATACGGAGAACAGGAGGGGGCAAAAATCGGCTATAATCCCCGCAAACCAGGGCGACCTTCCCATCATCCCCTTGTCGCCTTTACACCCGAGATGAGAATGGTAGTGAACGCCTGGCTGCGTCCTGGCAATACAGCAGATTTGAGCAACTACCGATCGTTTCTCGATGAGACATTTTCTATTTTGTCGAATAAGAAGGTGGGGCTCATCCGGGCCGACAGTGGCTTTTTCGCCAATGGCTTCATGGAATATTGTGAAGAACGGAATCTCAACTACATTAATGCGGTTAAGTTCTACAAACCTATTAAAAATGAAGTATTCCGTCAGAAAGGATGGGTAGCTCTCTATGATGGCATAGAGATAACTGACTGGTCCTTTCGTCTTCCCGGATGGTCTCGTCCCCGCCGGATGATTGCTGTGAGAAAAAACCTGTCAAAGCGCCCCAAGTCCGGCGGGAAGCTTTTGCTCTGGGATGGAATAGACGAACGATACCGCTTTAGTGTATTCGTTACCAACCTTGATCTGCCGGCTCAGATGGTATGGAACCTTTATCGGGATAGAGCTGATGCGGAAAACAGGATTAAAGAACTCACGTATGATTTTGGCATTGACAGCTTCTGCCTGAGTTCCTTCTTTGCAACTGAGGCGGCTTTTCGGCTAATCATGGTTGCATATAACCTCTTAAGCCTCTTCAGACAGATAGTGCTCCGTGAAAGAAAACAATCCACTTTAAAAACACTCCGGTTCAAATGCTTTGCATTAGGAGCATGGATGACAAAACATTCCCGCCAGAACATCCTAAAGATTGCCCTTGCGAGAGAAAAACGTGCCTGGTTGGATGGATTATTCGATATTACACGGTCAGCGAGACCACCTTACAGATGTTCTAATGCATGATTTGGGATAAACCGAGAGGGAAAACCCACTGGCATAGGAAGCGGTTTTATTGCCCGTGAAGATGGTGTCATTATTACGAATTATCACGTAGTCAGTATGGCTACTGACATTAAAATTAAAATTGGCCAGAGAACAAAGAATGTTGAGGGGCTTCTCCACGTGGACATTGAGAACGATATAGCCGTAATCAAGGTTGAAGGGGATAATTATCCCAGGGTTACGTTAGGAGATGCAAGTAAGGCACTGGTGGGAGAAAAGGTTTACGTTATTGGAAGCCCCCAGGGGCTAGAAAACACGATCTCAGAAGGCATCCTCAGCGGTATTCGTGAAATCGACCAGGGTAAAAAGATCCTCCAGATGACCGCTGCAATATCTCCTGGTTCGAGTGGCGGACCGGTATTTAACAGCCGGGGCGAAGTTATCGGTATAGCAACATTTCTGATTGCAGAGACACAGAATCTTAACTTTGCAATGCCTGTGAATCTCGCTATGGCCGGGCTTTCGAAAAAACAGCTTGTCAGTCCCCAGGAAGCATGTAAGCTTGATTTTAACGAAACTGCTTCTTGCTGGCTGTACCAGGGGTTAGCATATGGTTCAGCAGGACAGCATGACAGAGCTGCAGATGCATTCAAACGTTCGCTCTCCATTGATTCAAAAAAAGCAGAGACCTATGTAAATCTCGGGATTAGCTATGCAAATATGGGTAAATACCAGGAGGCAATTGATGTCCTCAACCAAGCTGTGGCAATTGAACCAAATCGTGCAGAGACCTTGAGTAAACTGGGTACTGTTTATAGCCAAATGGAAAAATACGATGAAGCTATCAGGAACTTGAAAAAATCTATCGACCTTAAGCCAGATGACCCCCTTACACATTTTAACCTTGCTGTCACTTACGAAAAAATAAATCAGTATGAAAAGGCTATTGAATCAGCCCAAGAAACTATCAGGTTGGCACCCGATTTTCCTGACGCCCACGGTTTTCTTGGTTTCACATACACGAATTTGAATATGTACGCCGAAGCAGCAGTAGCATACAAGTCAGCCATACGATTGAACCCTGACGATCCGCGAATGCATCTTGGCCTCGGAAAAGCATATGTAAATCTCGGCGATAGGCCTTTGGCACTTGACGAATACAAAATTCTGATGAAACTGAATCCTGACATGGCAAATACCCTGTTTGATCTTATCTACAAATAATTGGAACTGATTTTAA
>JAKQLB010000054.1 GCA_029567375.1 Bacteroidota bacterium
CATCCTGAAATAATCACTTACATCGCCCTTCTCCCCCACCTCTTCGGGCAGTGTTATTATCTTTACTCTATCTGTCACTGTGAGCAGCTTTGCCGCTGCCATCTCTGCGCCTTGTCGCCCGGCATCGTCATTGTCGTAGCAGACATATACTCCCTTGTCAACGAATTGAGCCAGCCATTCATCCTTGAATGTGTTTGCGCCCGCCGTACCAGTGACAGCATCAATATTGTGTTGCCAGAGTATTAGCCGGTCCCACTCGCCCTCGCATAGCACTACGTTATTATATGCATGCAGCATATCGGAGCCATATATATGCGATCCGCAGCCACTCTGATAGGGTTTCATCTTTGGCGTTCCTCTCGGAGAGTATAGACGGATATCAAGCAACTTTCGTTCAGGACCGAAGACGGGTATGCTGTAACGATCACCGTATCTGCCAATCAGATGATGGTTAAGTGTGCGGGGTTCCAACCCTTTTTGCTGAAAAAAATAGTCCAAGTCCTCTTGGGCCAGATTATTATAAAACTCTAGCGGCAGGTACGTTTCCAGCCCTGGCAGAATCGCCTTAGAGTCTGGCCTCTTAGGGACATTGACCGGAGCAGTACCCAGCTGCTCCAGAAATCTGGTTGCTTCCATAAAACTGCACCTCCTTACCTGTTCAACTAGCTCTATCGTGTCACCATGAAATCCACAGCCATAGCAATGGGCTTGATTTGAATCCAGGTGAAATTTCAGTGACGCTGTCTTATTATCATGCCCGTTAAAGCAGTAGGCATTGGTCAGCCCCTTGAACTGTAGGCCGAGACCTTTTGCTACTTCCACGATGTTGATTTGCCTTAGCGCTTCTTTGTCCATTGTATGCTCCATAAAAAAATAGAGCCACAGTGCTACTCGGTGGACGGCTCACCTTTCACACAGTGGCTCTTCTGGATTACGCTATTTGCCGTCAAATTTTGTGCTTGCTGTTTATTTATTTTGCTTACTATTTGATCACACTAATAATAAGAAATTCCATAATCAATGTCAACAGTAAATGCCCAGTTTTGTGTGCTTTTTGATAATAATGCTTGCATATAGTTAGCGGTTTCCGTATACTGTATCAAGTGAAAGGGACTAACTATGAGTCTTGCCTCAGTATTAGAGTTTGCCAGAAAGAAAAAAGGACTTTCTTTACGGAAAGTTGAAACCCTCACAGGGATTTCAAATGCATATATTCATCAACTTGAAAAGTCTAAACGGAGACCCCCACGACCTCAGATTCTAGCCAAGCTTGCAGAAGTATATGAGGTGTCGTTGATGGAGTTGATGGAAAAGGCGGGTTACTTGTCTTCAGAGGATGATCTGGGAAGGGAACTGGCACAGTTCATCAGGGATGATTCTGAAGCATTAGGTCTGTTCAGAATCTTTTTCCAGCTTTCAACTTCAAAAAAAAATGACCTAATAAAATATGCCGAGTATTTATCTGCAACTGATGATGCTTCGGAACAAACGACAAAGGCTGCAGAAAAGGCGATGCTCTTTTCTATGCAGATTACAAAGGACGCGATGAAACCGCCAAAACGTTAAACGTATTAAAATATTTATTGCTCACAGCTACAATCCTGCCCGTATTCTGAAATTACACCAAAACTTCAGATCGTACTTATTGTGGGACCCTACCCGGGTCAAATGGGGTGCTCCGCTTCGCTTCGCACCCCCCCTCTCTCCTTGGGTTAATAATTCATAGTATCATTTCTTACTTATCTCTGTGGAGGTGCACCATGGCATCAGTCTATACCCGCGTCTTTGACATCACCTTTCAGAATGGCGACACCACGCCTGCTCTGATCGTCTCC
>JAKQLB010000059.1 GCA_029567375.1 Bacteroidota bacterium
TTATCTAGGACAATGTATCTACCAAATCTACTTCTGAGCGTTTATATCGGAATTTGGGCCAAAACGACTATGTTGAGCACATTGATGAAACGCTGTTAAAGTTAATAAAACCCTATATTACATATGAAACTATCTTTATCGTGGATGAAAGTGACATTGAAAAACCCTATGCAAAAAAGATGGAAATACCAATAATCAATTTGCTTGACACAAAATGCAAGCGCGATTTAGCATTCCAAGAGAAAGACCTACTATGAAACTAATATTCACCCGCTCAAACTCAATGTGCCTGCTGATGCTGGCCCTGGCTTTGCTGTGCTTGCTTCTGGGCTCCTGCTGGTTAGTGGACGATATGGGCATTCACGGGGGCAATTACGCCGGCAGCATAAACACGGACGGCAGCAATTTCAGATCCTCTGACGGCCGGCTCTACGGAGATAGTTACTTATATCCCTATTACCAGTGCTACGGCTATCCCTATTATTACTCTGATGATGAGGTGTTCTACATAGGAAACAAGATCACCCGCAAGGGCCTGGACTTGATGCCCTACACACTCACTCCGGACACCCTGGTGTGTTCCGACAAGCGCTGGCTGGCGCTTGAGCCTACCACCCGCAAGCTCTATTTTGCCGCCAATGGTGATCTCTATGAGTGCGGTTTCAGCGGTGGAGGACTCCGCAACCTCACTCCGGCCAACACTGAGACGCTGCTGCGACCAACTCTTTCCGAGGATGGCAGATATCTCACCGCCATCAGGAAACTTGGCTATTATGGCGGCTACATCGGCCCCATCGTGAGGCTGGATCTCCAAACTTTGGAAATGATCGAGATCTCCGTCACCCCTATGGCCGATGTTGCCTGGTATAACTCCCTGCAGGACAAATACTACTATCACTGCAGGGGAAATATCTACCGGGTTTCGACAGATAACCCTACTGCCCAGCTATTGATGCAAGCTTCGGACCCAGAATGCGCTTTTGCCGCCAGTCACGACCGCCGCTATTTTGCCCTCCTGGCTAATCGCAAACTGCAGGTCTATGACAGCGATACAGGCCAGCAAACGGATATGGAATACTGCGACGCCTTTGCTTTTCTACCACAGGAAAAGGGGATCATAATCTCTGCCAAAGCGTACGGAGTGAGCGATCTAAGGCTCTACGATCCTGAAACCGGGGATTACAGCCTGATCTTCGATGGGATCGTGAGCACGAGTTTTTATCTGAACTGGGTTAACAACATAGATCCACGCTGGGATGGAGACGCTTTGTTCTTCAACGGCAGTATCTCGGAAAGAGGTTATCCCAAGCACCTGACTGACATCTGATCAATCTTTATGCGTGAGCCCAAAGAGCCACCAGATTTCCCATTGCTTTAGCTCGTTCAAACCCAGTCCCGGAGCATTGAAGCTGTTGAAGTCGCACCCAAACCGCAGTTCTGAAAACGTCGGGCTAATTTTGATGCCCAGCAAAGCTTGATAACCGGTCATAGGGATGGGATACTGGTCCCAGATGTTTTGGGTTGTGCTCACGCTCTGATTCTGGTAGCGCAGTTCTTTGGTCATAGTCACTTGCAGTGGAGTGCCCAGCGAAAGCCCCGCGCCCATGTAAGCCGTGATTATGCCATGATCAAGAGGCTGAGCAATGATAAGCGAAACCGGCAAGCGTAGCAGCTTGTTATCTATATCCACCTTCATATCAAACACATAGGGTTGAGGATGGTCGAAGATGCGATAAGCACGGCGGCTCACAAACTGGATCTCAGCCTGAGCATCCAGCCAGGAAGTGAGCGGCTTGCGGACAAAACCTCCCACCAAATAGCCGGGAAAGATGTTCCAGTTACCCGCATCTTTGTGTCTCTCATCAAGCGAACTGCATCCCGGTCCGATCAGAAAGCCATATCTGGGCTGCTTCGCGTTGTCAAGCTTCAGCCTTTGGCCACCCAATCCTACCCCGATCGTCAATATCGTAACTAGCAGTGCCAGCGCCTTATAGCTCATCTCACCTCCAGCAGTGTTTCTACTTTGTTATAAATCTTATCTGGCTCCTTGCTGTCAAGCTGAAAATTGCTCAAGAGCTATGAAACCGGTGTTACCCAATTGGCATTACGAGTGCGACCCGCAATGCTAAGTAGAAGTTCCTAGTATAAAACTTTACCCAAAACTTCAAATTGCCATCAAATGGGCAAATCAACCTATCACATTATCAACAAATATGATATAATCTTGTTCGAAAACTTGTTTGGACAGTTGAGTATCAAAGGTTGGTGAAAATTCCAACTCGTTGTTTCTCAGGTTCTTTGAGGGCATCTGTTATCACTCGTTACTCACAATCTATGTATTGCCAAGAGACCAATTGCATTCTTTTCATCTTATAAATCCAAGTCAAGTTCTTTTTCCAAATAAACTACCTTGTTGCCATGGGCTGGAGCCTACCATGTCTTTGATCAGTAGCAACAACCACAGAAGGTCCGTCTTGGATACCTTGCTCTTGGCATTGCGGTAGTTCGTTCTGCTTTCCACACGCTGATAAGTTTCCGCTCACAGAATCATACTAATACAATATCCGGATTGATAAATCAGTAATATAAGAAAAATCCGCTAAAAATACCTTTTTAATCCGAAGAAAACAATAAAACATACCAATAAAGCTCGGAGAGCTTTTTTTCATTAGCGAGCTAAAAGTTATAGGAAAAACATTTTACTTTTCCTTTATATGCCCTATCAAAATGGAAAATATATAACTTCTTCTTCGACTATCTTTTGTATGCGGTGTTCCAACACTTTAACAATATCTCCTAGCATTACTAACTGAATTAACTTGACCAATTCCGCCTTCTCATCTTTCTTTCTTTTCGGTTGAGTCATAAATTTCTCCTTGTCTCTTAGTTTTATTTAAACCCTCAAAACAAAGTAAGGGATCCAGCTCAACCTTTTTTCCATCTGGCTTAACCTAATTTACACCAACCTTTAAGACACAACCTTCATATAAGACAGAAAAAATGTTTATGCATTTTAATTCATCGGTATTATTGGGATTGAAGACAAGTTTAAAATGCTTACAAATATACTTAAGAAATGCAATTAGGAGTTATCCGCTAAAAGGTGCTTTTTTTTACAATTAAC
>JAKQLB010000084.1 GCA_029567375.1 Bacteroidota bacterium
TGTCTCCCAGCGTGTGAAGGACCGGGAAGTGGACCTGCTGCTTGTTGTCAATATGTTCCTTACCGGCTTTGATGCCACCACCCTCAATACCCTGTGGGTAGATAAGAACCTGCGTCTTCACGGCCTTCTGCAGGCCTATTCGCGCACCAACCGCATCCTGAATACCATCAAGACCTTTGGCAATATAGTTTGCTTCAGGAACCTGGAAAAGGCCACCAACGAAAGTATTGCCCTGTTCGGAGACAAGGAGGCACAAGGGATCGTGCGGCTCAAACCAAAGGAGATAACCACACATATGGTTGAGAGCTGGCGCAATAAAATGACAGCAGATGGACTTACCATAGCCAGCCAGGGCATGTATCTTCGATCCTTCCGTGCCTTGATGATTCATTTGGCCGAGAAAGGTAAGATGCCCAAATTGAAATTCACAATCGATGCGGGGGAGCGCAGGCAAGACGATTTCTTGACCGTACCCGACATAGTAAAGATCAGGGATTACCAAGGACCGAATAAATGGGCAGCGGACTGGTGGATCATCCTGTACTTGTGCAACGGCTGTAACCTTCGTGACCTGGCCACGCTCACCTGGACAGACCATTACACTTACGACAAAGAATTGACTTTTATCCGGTCCAAGACCAGTTCCAAAGCCCCGACAAGGGTTTTTATTCCTGTTATCCCCGTACTTCAGGATCTTTTAGATAAATACGCAACCCTGCCTGAAGAAGGACAACGGGTCTTCCCACAAATACTTGCCAACGCCTTCTCTGAATCGCAAATAACCGAACGTGTACACGGGTTCAACATGAAGATTGGGGAAGGAATGAAAGCCGCATGTGAAGAGCTGGGGATACGACCTGCCACACCGGCTTATGCGCGCAATTCATACATAACTACCCTAACCTGGCACGCTATTTCAGATGTATTCATAGATTCCATGGTTGGACATACAAACGGCAATAATGTCCTTCGCGGATACCAGGGCAAGATCTCTCCCAAGAAAAGAGCTGCCATTAATGCCAAATTGTTCATTGATCCCGAGGAAGAATAGTATAAGCAAAAAGTAATTCATCGTCTTAGGGACCGTGTATATATAAACATCCTGATAAATGTAGCACCGTTCTTTAAGGTAAAAGGTGAAAATTTTGCAAAATATTTCCTGCGCTTAAGTTTCTGATAAAACATACCTTACAAAATAATGACACTACTCTTGCGATACTCCCGCGAGAGTATTTTTTTGTGTACCTGGCTATACCTTCGTGAAAACAATAAAAAATTTTAAGTATGGGTAGACCTACAAAAACCGGATTAGACTACTTTCCCCTGGACGTCGATATGGACGATTGCATTGAGTTAATTGAAACGGAACATGGGCTTGCCGGTTTTAGCATTGTCATAAAACTTTGGCAAAAGATATATAAGAATGGCTATTATCTTGACTGGAGCGAGGATGTGGCGCGACTCTTTGCACATAGAATAAATGCGGAATTAACGCTAATAAATTCAGTAATTAATAGCTGTTTCTATCGGAATATATTCAACGAGTCCCTGTACAAGAGTCACAATGTACTCACAAGCGCTGGCATACAGAAGCGATATATCATAGCATGC
>JAKQLB010000094.1 GCA_029567375.1 Bacteroidota bacterium
TTAACTAATTTATTTACACCAAATTAACAACCAATGCCTGGAATAATTGGAAAAAAAATCGGAATGACTTCCGTTTTCAGTGCCGAGGGAAAAAATCTTCCATGCACTGTTATCGAGGCTGGTCCGTGTGTTGTTACGCAAATTCGTACAGTTGAAAAAGATGGTTATGCCGCTGTACAGCTTGCCTATGACGATATTAAAGAGAAACACGCCAGCAAGCCCCTAAAAGGGCATTTCGAAAAGGCAGGAACCACTCCAAAGCGCAAATTGGTAGAGTTCAAGGACTTTGACACCACCAAATTTAAGCTTGGGGACACTATCACCGTTGCAGATCTCGACCTCGATCTTTCAGAGGGCAAGATCGACTGGGTAGACGTTACCGGTATTTCAAAAGGTAAAGGCTTCCAGGGCGTAGTAAGGCGCCACGGTTTCTCAGGTGTAGGCGACCGTACACATGGTCAGAAAGACAGACAGCGTCACCCGGGTTCACTGGGTGCTTCATCTTGGCCCTCAAGAATTTTTAAGGGAAAGAAGATGGCCGGCCGTATGGGCGGTGAACGCGTGAAGGTATTGAACCTTCAGGTAATCAAAATCATCCCTGAGAATAATCTCATTTTAGTTAAGGGCTCAGTCCCCGGACCTAACGGTTCTTATGTAATTGTGGAGGATTAAGCGTTATGGAATTGAAAGTTTACAAAATTGACGGAACAGAATCCGGCAAGTCAGTTATTCTCGATGATGCGATTTTCGCAATCGAGCCTAGTGATGACGCTATTTATCTTGACGTAAAGCAGTATCTTGCAAACCAGCGTCAGGGTACTCACAAGACAAAAGAGCGTTGGGAGATGTCATACAGCACCAAGAAGATAGGTAGGCAGAAAGGTGGTGGCGGAGCACGCCACGGAAGCCTTAAAGCCAACATCTTCGTAGGCGGTGCTACCACTTTTGGTCCCAAACCCCGCGACTATCGTTTCAAACTCAACAAAAAGCTTAAACAGCTTGCACGTTTCTCCGCTTTGACCTACAAAGCAAAAGATAATGCAATAACAATGGTTGAGCCCTTTACGATGGATGCTCCCAGGACCAAAGAGTTGATCAAGATTCTTGACAACCTTAAGGCAAACGGAAGAAAAACCCTCGTGGTACTTCCCGAAAATTCAAACAATATTTACTTATCGTCCCGCAATCTTCCGGAAGTGAAGGTCATCACCGTTGATGAAATAAACACCTACACTCTGATCAATGCCAACCGCCTCGTGATGGTTGACGGAGTTCAGGACATTCTGGTTGAAAGACGCAAATAACAATAGAACGATGGGAATTTTAATTAAGCCAATAGTAACTGAAAAGATGACGGTTCAAGGCGATAAATTGAACCGATATGGTTTCCTCGTTGACCGCAACGCCAACAAATTGGAGATCAAGAAGGCGGTTGAGCAGATGTATGGTGTTTCGGTGCTCGATGTAAACACTGCAAATTACCGTGGAAAACGCAAAAGCCGCTACACAACAGCAGGTATGTTGACAGGCCGTACAAATCACTATAAGAAGGCATTTGTGACATTGGCCGGAGATGATAAGATAGACTTCTATAGTAACATTTAAGGCCATGGCAGTACGTAAATTCAAACCGGTAACTCCCGGACAAAGAAATAAGGTGATCAGTGCTTTTGACGACATCACCTGCACAACCCCTGAAAAGTCCCTCCTCAAGCCCATTAAGCGCACAGGTGGACGCAACAATCAGAGTAAGATGACAATGCGCTATCTCGGTGGCGGTCACAAAAGGATGTATCGAGTAATCGACTTTCATCGTGACAAGGACCAATATACAGCCACCGTTAAGACTATCGAATACGATCCCAACCGCAGTGCACGCATTGCATTGGTCGTATATGGTGATGGCGAAAAACGCTATATCATTGCTCCAAACGGTATCAAAGTAGGCCAGGTGATCGCTTCCGGTCCCGGTGTGGCCCCTGAAATCGGTAACGCTCTTCCTCTATCGGAAATTCCTCTTGGTACATTGGTTCACAACATTGAGCTCCGTCCCGGTTGCGGTGCCGCCATGGCACGCAGCGCCGGCACTTTTGCTCAGCTTACGGCACGCGAAGGCGGCCATGCCATCCTTCGTCTCCCTTCCGGTGAGACACGTATGGTATTGGTAACCTGCCGCGCCACTGTAGGGACAGTGTCCAATCCCGACCACAGTCTGGAGTCTCATGGTAAAGCCGGCCGCAAGCGCTGGCTCGGTCGCAGACCCCGCACCCGCGGTGTCGTAATGAATCCCGTTGATCACCCTATGGGTGGTGGTGAAGGCCGCGCAGCCGGTGGACACCCCCGTTCACGCAAGGGCGTACCCGCCAAGGGATACAAGACTCGCAACCCTAAGAAGACCTCCAGCAAGTTCATCCTTGAAAGAAGCAAGAAAAGAAAGAAATAACGGAATTAAACTTTAGAAGATTATGAGTCGTTCACTTAGAAAAGGTCCTTATATTCAGGACAGTTTGGAAAAAAGAGTACTCGCCATGAATGAAGGCAGTATGAAAAAAGAAGTCATCAAGACCTGGTCAAGGTCCAGTATGATTTCCCCGGACTTTGTGGGACACACTATCGCTGTTCACAACGGAAACAAGTTTGTTCCGGTATATATCACAGAGAATATGGTTGGTCACAAACTCGGAGAATTTGCACCGACACGCACCTTTAAAGGTCACTCGGGTAATCGTTAACATTTAATAAACAGAGCAGATTACAATGGGATCTAGAAAAAGAGATATGGCCGAAAGGCTGAAAGAAATAAAGAAACAGACAGCTATTGCAAAGCTGAATGATATTCCTACTTCACCTCGCAAGATGCGTCTGGTTGCTGACATTATCAGAGGTGTTGAGGTCAACCGTGCTTTGGATATCCTCAAATATTCGAAGAAAGAGGCAGCTATCCGCCTTGAAAAACTTGTACGCAGTGCAATCGCCAACTGGGAAGCCAAAAATGAGGCAGACCGCAAAGAGTTGGAGAATGGCAATGTGTACATCAAGAGCATCATGGTAGGACCGGGCCGTACACTAAAACGCATCCGCACAGCTCCTCAGGGCCGTGCAGCGCGTATTCTCAAGCGTTCAAACCACGTTACCATCGTGCTTGATACTAAAAAAACCGTTCAACCAGTAATTACCGAGGAGGCATAATATGGGACAAAAAACTAACCCTATCAGCAATCGTATAGGCATTATCCGTGGCTGGGACTCCAACTGGTACGGTGACTATGCCAGCAGAATTCTCGAAGATGCAAAAATTCGCGAATACCTAAATACTCGTCTTGCAAAGGCAAGCTTGTCAAAGATCGTTATAGAACGCACTTTGAAACTCATCACTGTTACCATCCACACTGCACGTCCGGGTGTTATCATCGGCAAGGGCGGCCAGGAGGTTGACAAGTTGAAAGAGGAATTGAAGAAAGTTTGCAACAAAGAGGTGCAAATCAACATCTTTGAGGTGAAACGCCCTGAGGTTGATGCCAACATCGTTGCCAATAACATTGCCCGTCAGGTTGAAGGACGTGTTTCTTACCGCAGGGCAGTTAAAATGGCCATCGCTTCCACAATGCGTGTGGGTGCAGAGGGTATCAAGGTGCTTATCAGTGGTCGTCTCGGCGGTGCTGAAATGGCAAGAAGCGAGCTCTACAAAGAGGGTCGTACTCCTCTCCACACTTTCCGTGCTGACATTGACTATGCTTTGGCAGAGGCTCACACCAAGGTTGGTGTTCTCGGCATTAAAGTATGGATCTGCAACGGTGAGGTATATGGTAAGCGCGATCTCTCGCCTAACACGGGCATTTCTGCCAACGCAGCATCAGCCCAATCACAGGGCCGGAGCAGTGAACGTCGTGGTCGTGGCGGACGTGGCGGCGACCGTCGTGGTCGCGGCGGACGTACCCGTCAATCGAGAGACGGTGAATAATAAAGAAGTTCTATACCTAATATTAGATACTCAGAACTCCAAACTTAAAACGGCCTTCAAGGCCGTTTTTTATATCCGGTATTTCTCACTATTTTTGTTTAAATTTGTATTTCAGTAGGTAGAACCTTTTTTATGAAACGGATATTAATTTCAGCAGTAATGTCCGCCATGATGTTACTGACTTCCATTTGCGCAAGGGCGCAACAGAGCGACACACCGGTCAAGGTGCTGACTCTGGAGGAGTGCCGTGTTTTGGCGCGCGGATCCATAGGAGATAGCCGCAATGCCACTCTTGTGCAAGAAGGCGCTAAAATACGCAACAGCATCCTCAAAAGGACAATCCTTCCACAAGTATCTTTGGTCGGATTTAGATCGTACCAGACTCACACACCCGATATGGGTGCTCTGGTCAATCACCAGATTGACTTTAAAAGATTATCCAAATGGCAATACGGCGGCTACCTGTTTTTTACCCAAAACATCTACGATGGAGGTGAGTACCGTACCAAACGTCTGCTCAACAACCTGGCAAAAGAGGCAAAACTGCTCAATATAGAGCAAAAAGCTCTCCAGACGGAAAACATCGCTGACGAACTCTATTTTAATGCACTTCTCGCCGAAAAGAGCATAGAAATCCTCAAACTTGCGCATGAGAGACTTCAAAATGATTTGAAAAGTATCAAATCTCTTTTTGACGAAGGGGTAATCTATCGTAAGGATGTTTTGCTGATTGAAATGCAACTGCTTGAGAGTAGCCACAGGATCTCCGGCCTGGAGATTGAAAGAGAAAAATGCTTTTCACTGCTCTCAACTCTCACCGGTAGTGAAATAACTCCCGACACCCGACTCGAAATGCCGGCTAGTGCCCTCATCGAGACTGTGGTTGAAGATCCTGCCATGCGAATGATCGATGTTCGCAGCAGACAGATCGATGCGGCCAGACGGCTTTCACTGTCAAACACACTCCCCAGTGTTAAATTATTTGCACTCGGCCACTATGGCAAATGGGGCATGGATGTCTTTTCGGATGACCCTCTTCTTTCCGGGATGGCAGGTATTGCCATCACTATTCCCATCTCCGAATGGCGTACATACCACCGAAGCAAAGCCCTCTCCGTCAACGAAAAAAGACTCCTGGAAATTTCCAGGGCCAATCTCGAATTACAAACAGATCTTAAACGCACCGAAATTGAAAAGGAGATAGCAGCTTGCGAAGAATTGGAAATTCAGGCAGCTGAAATGGCATCAAAATATCGCGAACTGGCAGATGAACTGCGCTTCATGATGCAAAAAGGCGAAATCTCCGAAAACGAATATCTCACAGCACTTAACATGCAGACACAGGCTGAACTTGGCAGAGAATACCACCGAATTGAAAAAATCCGTAAAATAATTCTCAGTCACCGCATCTTTATTGACAATCTAGACAATTGACGACTATGAAACATTTCTCTATAATTTTTATCGCCGCTCTACTGCTCGCTTCCTGCAATCAGGATAGCCGGCCCGACGGTTACGGCATTTTTTACAACATAGAATGGACGGTATCGGCTGATGCTGATGGCAAAGTGACCGATCTTGAAGCCGAAGAGGGGACTATCCTCAGTCGTGGAGAGATCGTAGGCCATATAGATACCACTCTGCTGATACTACAGCGCGACAATCTAACCTCGCAGATAGCTGCACTCAGAGCCACAATGCCAAAGGAGGCAATCCAGATAGAGGCTTATACCAGCGAGAAAGATGCTCTGGTCAAAGAGCTTGAAAAGGTACGTAGTCTGGTTGCTTCCGGATCGCTGGATTCCAAAAAAATGGAACAGACCGAGGACAAGATTTCCATCCTGGAAAGCAGAATAGAGGCAGCCAGGGCCCAACTCAAACAGCAGTCGGCTTCTGTGCTGGCGCAGATAGAAGTGCTCGTTTCCCAGAAACATCTGATTGATGAACAGATCAGACGCTGCACTATCCAATCACCCGAAGATGGTGTCGTAGTGACTAAATATCTCAATGAGCACGAGTATGTGCTTATCGGCCGTCCGATTTTCAAGCTTGCCCGCACCGACAAGTTGATTTTCAAGTGCTGGCTTGACGGCGCAACTCTGACAAAGGTCAATTTGGGCGACAGCGTTACCGTTATGACGGATGGTCCGGATGGAACCCTGGTAGAGCATCAGGGGAGTGTAAGCTATATTTCCGAACACTCGGAATATGCCCCCAACCACATACAGACCCGTGACAACCGCACCCGTTTGGTATATATGGTAAAAATTGATGTGCCCAATGATGGCACTCTTCGCGCCGGTCTCCCTGCAGAACTCCACATATGATTCGTGCCGAAGGCATATCCAAGTGGTACGGTCGCTTTCAGGCATTGTACGATCTCACCTTCAGCGTAGAGCAAGGGACTATTGTTTCCATGATCGGAGCCAACGGAGCGGGTAAGTCCACACTTTTTGATATAATTACCACTCTGGATAGCGATTTCAAGGGAAAAATGCTGGTTGGCGGATATGATACCAGACGGCAGCAGAGTGCAATTCGCAAGCTCATTGGTTATGTTCCGGGCACCTTTTCGCTCTATAGCGACTTGACGGTCTTGGAAAATGTGGATTTCTTCGCAAATGCCTACGGATGCGGTAGAGAAGCGCTCTACAAGATGACTCCCCGCATTTGGAGTTCGCTTGAGCCATTTGCGAAATATCGCGCAAGTCAGCTTTCCGGAGGTATGAGACAGAAGCTCACTCTCTGCTGTGCTGCGGTCCACTCGCCCTCAATTCTGCTGCTCGATGAGCCCACTACCGGTATCGACCCTCTCTCGAGATGGGAACTCTGGCAGGAGTTGTTGGCTCTGAGGGAGCAAGGTATCACAATAGTAATGAGTACGCACTATCTGGATGAGGCTGCGCGCGCTGACAAGGTGATGCTGCTCGATAAAGGAAGACTCATATCATACGATACTCCGGAGCATCTCACAGAGGGAGAAGATAGTCTTGAAGATGTCTTCATCAAATTTTTGGAACGCACGGATGGATAGAATTCTCACCATATCATCCCTCAGTAAGAATTTCGGTTCTCTTGTGGCCGTACGTGACTTCTCCCTAATCCTGGAGAAAGGGGAAGTAATAGGAATTTTCGGTGCAAACGGTGCCGGAAAAACGACTCTTATAAGGATGATTATAGGCCTCACAAAGCCCACCTCCGGTGAATTTACCATAGCAACAGGGTGTCGAATAGGCTATATGAGCCAATCTTTTTCCCTTGTCGGAACTCTGACCGTGATGGAGAATTTTGAATTTTACGGTGCTCTGTATAATCTTCCTCAACAGGAATTTATACATCAGAGAGATCGTTTCATCAATCATTTCAAGATGGAGGAATACCTGAATGTTCGCACCGACAGATTGCCTGCAGGCAGGAAACAATTACTTGCCTTCTCCATTTCGCGACTCCACTCTCCCACTTTGCTGTTACTGGATGAGCCGACTTCAGGACTCGATTTGCTCAATCGCAAACGCCTTTGGGAGGCTGTTCGCGATGCTGCAAACGAAGGAATAGCCATTCTGGTGAGCACTCACTACCTTGATGAAGCATTTAACTGTGACAATATAGTGATGATGGAGCGTGGGGCTATCAAGGCTTACGGGAACCCCATCAATTTGGCTGCTAAGGCCGGGGGCGACCTTATCAACTTGTTTTTGGAGGAGGGCAGATGAGAGGTATTTGGACAGTCGCACGCAAGGAGTTGTCGCACATCTTAAGGGATAAGGTGAGCGGCCTTATCCTGTTGGCTCTTCCGGCACTTTTTTTCATCTCCATAGGATTTGCCATTTCGATAGACATACAGCGCATCGACCTTGCCATTATCAATACTGCAGGGCCGAGAGCAAATGAAGTGGTGAATCACTTATACAATACGGAAAAAGTCGGCAAAATAGTGATGCTCGATTCCCCCTCGGAAGTGGAAAAATCTTTCATACGAGACGGGGTGTCTGCCGCACTCGTAATCAGTGAAGGAATAGGAGGCTACAATGCTCCCCTCAAATTTGACCTCTTTATTGACTGCTCCTTCTCAGCCAATGTAGTTGCAATAAAAAACCATATAAACTCCGCCATAAAAAGTTCTATTATAGGGCCCGGCAGCGACCCTCCATTTACTATAAGATATCTTTATAATGCTGACCTGAATCGGAGAATGGCTACTATTCCGGGAGTGATAATGATAATCCTGATAGTGGTCTCAACCATGATTTTCAGCATAAGCATCAACAAAGAAAAGGTACATGGCACGTCACGGCTGTTATCTCTCACGCCTTTAGGACCTATCAGAATCGTCATTGGCAAGACTATCCCCTATTTCCTGATATCGCTGATACACATATCCTATCTGATATTTTTGGGTCAATCGATATTCGGACTCGGGATCAACGGCAGTTTTCTGCTCTATTTCCTATTTTGCGCCCTCTTTTCCTTCAACTCCATGATGCTCGGACTACTTGTCGGTTCTTACTGCAAGACCTATGAAGCGGCTCTGATCATCTGCTGGTTTTTTATATTCGTACCAAATGTATTCCTCTCAGGATTCGTAATGCCTGTAAATAATATGCCCGAAGCGATGCAGACAATTTCTCGTCTTGTTAACGGATATCATTTCATCGAAGGATATAGGGGAATTGCATATAA
Organism: Bacteroidota bacterium; assembly: GCA_029567375.1. Classification (GTDB taxonomy): domain Bacteria; phylum Bacteroidota; class Bacteroidia; order Bacteroidales; family UBA932; genus Cacconaster. Next base: position 8,642 of record JAKQLB010000094.1, read on the forward strand.
AGGAACCGGCCTATCGGAAAATCTACCCTTCATCTTATATCTCTCAATTCAGAGCCTCGTCTTTCTCATTCTTGCCCTGCTGGGTTTTTCACGACGTTATTCCAAGTCATGATGAAAAGATTCCATTCCATATTCAAACATGAAGTGCTTTCATTCGTGAGAGCTCCACTGATGTATATATTGATGATTCTCTGTCCGATAGTGGTAGTTGGATTCATTCCACGAACTCTGGGTAATATCAACAAGGTCAGATGCGCCATAGTAGATATGGACCGTTCTTCCTCCAGTAGAGAAATAACGCAAATAATTTCCTCGGCTAAAGATTGTCTGCCCCCTGCTTGGTGCAGCTCTGTTGAAGAAGCAATGGGCCTTATGGAGCATAATTCCATTGCGATGATCATTGTCATTCCTGAGGGTTATGAGCGGGATTTGGAACTCGGAAGTCCTCAGAAAATGACCTTTTTAGTGGATGGAGCCAGGGTTCTTGAGGCCGATCTGTCGGCATCCCAGATGATCTCACTTCTTTCAGGTGATGACGTCTCAAAGGGCATTATCAGCCACCATCGTCTTTATAACGATGAAGATCATGCCGAAGAATTTTATCTGGTCTCTTTGATTTCAATGTCGCTTATGCTTGTAGCCATTTTCCTTATCGGGCTAAGTGTCATAGGCGAGAAAAAAAACAATACTCTTTCCCAGATCATCGTTACCGGAGTCGATATGCGGCTCTATCTCGGTGTCAAGGTGTTGTTCTATTCGCTCGTCGTAATTATCGAACTATTCCTTTGTCTGGCGGTGGGATACATCGTTTATGACATGACTATCGCTTCAAGTCTGGGCCAATTGATTTTGGTAACATATATATTCACATTCCCTCTGTTGTTCATAGGAGTTTTTATTGCATCAATAGCACGTAACGATGTCCAGGCGATACATATGATGATTTTCTTAATAATATTTCTGGTGATGCTCAGTTCAATGATTGCTCCGCTGGCCAATATGAGCGGGATTTCCCACTATTTCTGCCGGATTAATCCTGCTTATTGGCTTACAAAGGGCATTCGTGCCGTCATCATATATGGATTCCCTCTACGGACAATGCTTCCGGAATTTGTGGCCGGAATTCTCTTGAGTGTGATTTTCTTTTTCTCTTCAATCAGACTTCTCAAAAGAATTAGTTAACTTTGTTGATTGTCAATTAATCCGTAAACATACCATCATGAAACGTTTCCTCCTTATAGCCCTGTTCGGAGCATTTCTGGCAACAGGTTGCGTAAGCACACCCGCACCCGGAACACTTGCCAAAGCCACTCCCGAATCCCAGGGAATGAATCCGACGATTCTCTCCGGAGTAGATTCCGTAGTATTTAAAGCCATTGAAGAGGGTCAATGTCCCGGAGCTGTATTGTCGGTTGTAAAAAACGATAAAATCGTCTATCTCAAAGCCTACGGCAACAAATCCGTAGTGCCCGACACGGTGGCTATGACTACTGAGACCGTATTTGACCTGGCTTCCGTCAGCAAATGTGTCGGCACCACTCTTTCCATTCTCCAACTGGTGGAAAACGGCAGTATTCGTCTCACCGACCCCGTGGATATGTATATCCCGAATTTTCAACCCTGGACTGATCCCGATACGGGCGAAAAAATTGATATAAGAATTATCGATCTGCTTACACATAGTTCCGGCATAGCTCCCTACATCACTGTATCCACCTATGTAGAAAGATTTGGCGAAGCCACACCGGATTCTCTAATGAGATATATTGCGACGGAGGTAAAGCGCAACTTCAAGCCCACCACAGGCTATATGTATAGCTGCCTCAATTTTGTGACTCTCCAGCATATCCTCCAGAATATTACCGGAGAGAAATTGTGCGACTATGCGCAGACACATGTATTTGATGTACTCGAACTTGCAAATACCTGCTATAACCCCACAGGGTCAACCCTCGAACTCTGTGCCCCTACCGAAGTGCAGGCTGACGGGCTGCCTCTTGTTGGCAATGTACATGATCCCATCGCACGAATAATCAATGTGGGCAACAGCGGAAATGCCGGAGTCTTCTCCAATGCGGAAGATCTTTCCGTCATCGCAGCAGCCTTGATGAACGGTGGTCAGATCCATGGAAAAAGAATCCTCGGCAAAATGTCGGTTGAGAGAATGATTACAGTACCTGAGGAGAATTCCCCACACATAGGACGTGCTCTCGGCTGGGACAACCGCAGTAGTGCCTCAAGCCCTCGCGGAGATCTTTTCAGCCGCACGCGGACCATATGTCATACCGGCTATACCGGCACTTCGATGGTAATGGATATGGACTCCAAAACCGCTGTGATCTTTCTCACCAATAGGGTACATCCAGTGGACAAAAGCGGGCTTGCCAGAACCAGGGCTCTGCTGGCCAATATTGTCGCTGCATCAATTGAAGAATAACTCCGTATATGGCAAAAGTCTGCATCAGCATAAGGGATATAGATAGCATCTACTGCAAGTTCATGGCCGAAACCAGGCGCGATGAAGTGCTTGAGATACGGCTCGACAAATGCGGTTTCTCCGAGCAGGAGATAAAAGATGTTTTTTCCTCCCAGAGAGAGGCAGCTTTGCTGGCTGCCTATCCTTGCCGTCTTGCGACGGAAAGGGAAGATGCCATCAATGCCCTCTCTACAGCCATTCTTGCCGGTGCAGACCTCGTAGACATTGAAACCTCCCTCCCGGAAGACTCTCGCAGGTGGCTCTCTTCGCTTGCGATGAATAAGTTTTGCAAAACCATCTACTCTTATCACAACCGGCATCACACAAACCCCATAGAAGACCTCAGGACCATCGTGAGGAAGGCTTTTGCCGAAGGAGCCGATATTGTTAAAATAGTCACCACTGCAAAATCCGCGAAGGATGCGGAGAGGGTCCTCTCTCTTTACGACGAATTTCCACCCGAGCGACTCATTGCTTTTGCCATGGGTACCGCAGGAACTCCGTCAAGGCTTAAATCGGTCACTTTGGGCGCACCGCTCTACTATGTCTCCCCGCGCCGCGGATTTGAGACTGCACCCGGCCAACCCTGCTACTACAATCTGCTGGAAGGCGAGATTGTGCTCAAGGGAGAGGTGGATATCCCCTCCTCCAAAAGTTTTGCACAACGCGCAATACTGCTTGCAGCCCTTGCCGAAGGGACTACACGCCTCTACAATCTTACCCTTTGTGATGATACCCAATCGGCGCTCTCCGTGGCCTGGCAGCTGGGGGCCGAGATTTCATTTGAAGGCCGCACACTTGTCCTGACGGGAAACCAGCGCATACACGGAAAAGGGCTGATAGTCAAAGACAATAAACTTTTCGTGGGTGAATCAGGACTACTGGCGCGCCTCTGTATTCCTTTAGCGGGTTTGAGCGATTCGGATATTACCGTAATCGGAGAAAAGACCCTCAACCGGCGGAAAATCCGCGAACATGCGAAGGCTCTGAGATGGATGGGGCTCAAAATCACCTACCGAGATGAACATTACCTGCCCGCAACGGTTTCGGGACGGCTCAACGGCAGAACCGTCAACATCTCAGGTGCTCACGGATCCCAGATGATATCGGGAATGCTGATTGCACTTTCACAATGTACACAGGACTCTGTTTTATATGTCGCGGACCCTACCAGCAATCCTTATATCGATCTTACTATCTATCTGGCCGAATTCTTCGGTATTGAGATCGAGTTCAGTGGTGAAGAGTATGAGGACTCCAGATCCTTTTTTATCTCCGGCAAACAACAGATAAAGCCTCTGCACGGACTTGAAGTAGAAAAAGATTGGAGTGCTGCCGCCATTATGCTTGTGGCAGGAGCGATGATGGGTGACATTACCATCCGCGGTATGGATATGTTCTCCAATCAGGCGGATGCAATGATATATGACTTTCTGGAACAAAATCATGTGGATATTATCAAAGACAATGATGGGAACATAAATATCCGCAAATCCATTATTTGTCCCTTTGTATATGACATTACAGATGCACCCGACCTCTTTGCACCGCTATTCTTGTTGGCAACACGAGCCACCGGTGAGAGTTGTATTCAGGGTATCCGGCGACTCCGAAATAAAGAGAGCGACCGTGCACGCAGTTTTGCTCAGGAATTTCGCAAACTGGGTGTATGGGTGGAAATCCGGGGTGATTATATGCTGATCAGAGGCAACGAGGACTTTGAGTTTATGGGGGCGGAATGCTCTTCACACGGCGACCACCGTCTCGCAATGGTGCTTTCCATCGCAAATCTCCTCGCCACTTCGGAGATTACCATAGACGACACCGATTGTATTGACAAATCCTTTCCGGGTTTTCTGGAGGAACTAACCAAACTGGACCAAAGAAAACTTAATTGATATGAATAGTTTCGGTGAAAATTTCAGGATAACGATTTTCGGAGCGTCACACGCTCCGGTGATAGGCATAACCATAGAGGGTGTCCCTGCAGGTTTGCAGCTTGATCCGGCCGATTTTACCGAAGATATTCTGCGACGCAAAAGCGGTCGCAAAGGCACCACGCCGCGCATTGAGAAGGACATTCCAATCATAGAAAGCGGAGTTCGCAAAAGAGACGACGGAACGATGGTCACCTCCGGCGAACCTATGACCATAACATTTGAAAACAAAAATATCCGCCCGCAGGACTACGCTTCCTTAAAAAATATTCCCCGTCCCGGCCATGCCGATTTTACCGCATACATGAAATATTCCTCACATAAGGGAGATTTCGAGAACACCGGATTTACGGGCGGAGGTATTTTTTCCGGACGTATGACACTACCGTTGGTAGGCGCGGGCGTTGTGGCCAAGAAGATCATCTCCCCCATTGAGATAAGGGCCACCCTGATTGAAGTCGGAGGTATTCCGATCGGCAACGAAGAGGCTGTGGAGGCACTTCTCGAGAAGACCATAGAAGAGGGCGACTCACTCGGAGGCATTATAGAATGTATATGTACCAATATTCCGGCCGGACTGGGAGAGCCTTTCTTCAATTCCGTGGAATCTTTGATATCGCACGCAATATTTTCAATTCCCGGCATACGCGGTATCGAATTTGGTGACGGTTTTTCCGCCTCACGAATGAAGGGATCCGAACACAACGACCCGTTTATCGACCGATATGGCCATACCGCCAAAAATGGGGCCGGAGGTATCAACGGCGGTATCTCCAACGGCAACCCGTTGGTGTTCCGTGTCGCCGTCAAACCCACCTCTTCAATTAGCAAGACTCAAACCACCTTTGACTTTGCAGAGAATGTGATGACCGAAATTTCAGTTTCCGGCCGTCACGATGTTTGTTTTGCGCTACGCGTGCCCCCTGTCGTGGAGGCAATGACCGCCTGCGTGCTCGCCGATTTATATCCATTTGATTAAAATCATATTTAACCGCTATGAAAACGATACGATTAAGAGTTTTGTCATTCTGTTGTCTGTTCTGCTGCCTGCTTTGCAGTTGCAACCGCAAATTCATCGGCATGGATTCCGCTTTAAAGAGATATCTGAAGGATTCTTTGCCGGCACTGACCGCCAGATGTGAAACCACTCTTGATGCCGCCTATATGGCGCAGACTCTGATTTGGGAATATACCGACTACCCCGGATGGGAGGGTTTTCCGGTTAAGGAATATGAATATTTTACAGGAATAGATAAACGCCTCGGAGTTGCTAAAAAAGGCAAAGTGCTTATGCTCAATCCTTCGCCTGAAAAATTGGCAATATGGATTGCGGATGCCGTTTTCAATGCCACGGGAAACGTATCATATGAGGATTTCGAGACCATCCGAGAATGGATCCAGTGGCAATCGGGAGCTCAGTTTCCGGTAGCCGGAGTGGTCTATGAGGATATGTATGTCCCCGGACACTACGAACCCTATGTTTTCAAGGATGGAGTCACGGTCTATATTGCCGATACCACTATGTTTCCGCAGGTTAAAGAGAATCGTACCTGCACAGAAGAGATGCTCGACTTCTATCTGACGATTAGCAACAATGACATCAAGCCCAACACAGGCCGTTATGCCCGCATCAGCAGCACAACGCGCGAAATGTACTATGCTGCAGGTGGAGAGGCTGATGTGGGAAGCAGTGTAGATGGGAAACGTGATCAGGCATGGCTCGCCGAAGTGGGACGCCTCTATCGCAAGGCCTGGAAGTCTCACCACAATGAGTTGATTACTGCATTCGCAAAATATAAACTCAATCAGGAGTGATTTTGATAATTTCAAATATTTCCCTACTTTTGCCGACCTATTATGTGTTTACCATATAATCACTGCCCGGATGGCGGAATAGGTAGACGCGCTGGTCTCAAACACCAGTGGCCGAGAGGCTGTGCCGGTTCGATCCCGGCTCCGGGCACCAAAACAAAACCCTAACCTACTGTTAGGGTTTTTTAATACCGTAAGATCGTCCCCCAATTACTCCCAAACGGTACTTTATATTAAAGTTTTCAGTATTGCGATCGAATAGATAACCGGCACCATGTTTTTAGGCCATGCAAATATAACTTTTTAAAAGCATAAACAAAAAATAAATTGAGTTTTTAAGTTATAAATCTTCCGGTTTTTAATTATTCTAATGTGGTTTTTCTTGCCTAAAACATATTCAATAAGGAAGACAATTAAACTGGAGATAACTAAAAATCCTGCCCTATATGGCGTATAACAATTATTCTGCTCCACTAACTTTCATTGTACTGCAGCCAGTTAGTGAAGAATGTTAAATACTATGACCGCTATCAAAATCATGACCAGAACCGTCACATTTCCAATTATATAATTTTCCATGTCATAAGTTACACCCCAGGTAGCCTCAAAGTTACCCTCGATCTCGTCTCGCAGTTTGGTCTTACATCCTTTGAATAACCACCTGACGAAAGCTCCCAGCTCTTTTGCCAGCACATACATAATTTATCTGTTTTTGCATCTTAATACGGGCGGTTTGTAATAGCCAAGCCCGATATTAGTAACCACTCTCTTGTATTTGGACAAATCGTTTTTACATTTGCCCTCTTTTATCACATATCTTGTCGGTAATTTGCTTTTTGTCGAAAAATCTTCGATAGCGACATTTATGGCTGCTTCCTATAAGGTTGTTGGTGTTTTTACCAATTTATAGTTTGAATATTTCCCATCTGTTCCCAGCGGTATTATATATTCTCCATAATACTTCCAATACTCATTCTCAAAAACCCTTTTTCCTTCTATCAATATTTCAAAAAAGTTAGCCTTTGAACCAACTATTTCATAGGTAGGAGAATATTGCCCTTTGGTATCTACTACATAAAATGAAGAAAAATTTCCCGACACAACTGTTTTATCAAATTGATCTTTGAATTCTAAAGTGTCCTCAGTCGGTGTAATTAAATAGAGATGATAATTAATCATACGATTATCCGTACTGCGTATCTGAAAGGTATTTCTTTTGGCTCTTTTGCGAGACTCAAATACAACAATTTTACTCCTTTGGGGTTTGCTGTCCAATACGAGAATAGTATCGTTGCGCAGTTGCCAATTTCCTTCTATTTCGCTCTTTAGAAACTCCGATTTACAGTAATAAACAAAACTTCCATCTTCAAGCAAATCTATGCTCTCATAATAATGCGGAGCTTTGTATGTATAGAGATTACCGGCTGCATTCTGCGAATACAGAATCAAGGGAGAAAGAAGTAATCCCAGAAGAATCTTTATAATTTTAGTCATATTTTAAACGTCTGTTTCTCAGTATCTCGGAAAGAAAAAATTTGATAAAACAACCAACCACAATAGTATTGTAAAAATAAGAAACAATTTCATTCCAATCTTATTTCTCATTAAAAGTATAGAGATGAAAATTCCAATTATCGCAAGCAAACAATTTATCAGCAGCACCCAATTCGGATACATAAACAAGAACAATCTTCCGCTCGTGAAATTGTATAAATAACACCAATGAAGCGAATAAAACAGTAGAAGCACATTGATACATATTGCTACTACTCCAACTATTTTATTCGCCCTTTTCATATTGCGCTAATTATATGCTGCCTTGTTGAACAATCCTCCCGGATTGCATCCGGCCAACGAGAGGCCTCTTTTTCTTATTTCTTTATTACACGTTTATAGACCATCTGATGACTTTGGTTAGTAAATGGTTCGGGTAAAATGGCACTATAATTTGTCACATCAATCAGAGAATCATCTTTTACCAGATACTGTTGTGGAATAGCCAGCATACTTGTATCCTGCGGTGTTATTTTTGACATCCTTGACCCCGAATCCCGGTAAAAATACTCGTACTCGGGAAACAGGAACAATGTATCATTGCTCATATCCCATTGACCAAAGAGACTTCCATATATAGTCGGCGAGTATATTTCAAAAGTCTGAGGCTGTGTCTTCAAAAAAATATATGAAGGAGGAATATTGCCGACCCGGTCACTTTTATAAACGGAAACAAAAGGTGAAAGTGTCATTTTTTCTGCTTTGCAGGAAAAAAGCATAATACAACTCAAAATGAAAATGATTCTCTTCATGATTACCTCCTTTCATTTTTTGCATCTCAATCGGGGCGGTTTGTAAGACTTAGTGAGCGTATTGGTACCTGTTTTCTTATAGTTGGTCAAATCGTTTTTACAAAAGTAGTAAACGACGCCTCTCTTGGCGTCATCGATTATTCTATCGGGGATATAGGCATTTACAATCATTGTATCCACAAAATTGCGCCTATACAACGTGTTTATGATTGTATCAGTAGTGCTTTTTCCCTCATCGTACCAAAAAAACATTTTTCCGTCAATTTCCACCAACATCGTCGGAAATGCACGATAATCATAAGTACCATCCTCTTCGCCAATCAATAAAACCGTATTTGGATCGCCTATGATTGTTACGACTATAAGTTCTTCGAGGGTCTCGGCAGAGACCAAAAACGTATCATCACCTTTTAACAGCCTTTTTTCCGTATGTGTAAAATCGATAATGGCATTATTAATGGCATCATCTACGCCACCAATGGTCACCATATTCTCTTTTTGCGATGTGCCGCAAGCAGATAACGACAAAAGGAAAATCAAATAAAAATATCTTTTCATAGTAAATTGAGTTTTTCCGTCCGGGTTAATAAAAATTAAGACACATAATCCATCGGCACAACTCCGGCTTGCTTTATTTCTACCATATCGTAAAAATACTCATTTTTAGGTGGATAAAGCATTTTAATTTAGTTTTCTTAAATTTGTAGTTACTAATTTCTTAAATGCCAATTATAACAAGGAAACCGGCTATGAATGAATTAATGCCTTACGATGAGCAATTCAACGAGTTTTATAGGGGCAATCAAAAAGTGTCACCAGTAGTGACACAATTGAGGTGGACAAATCACTAATGAAAATAGTCAATTTTTCGATAAATAACGCAATTTACTTTCTTTTTCTATCAAAAAAGTGGCGGTTTTTGATACAATTTCACTCAAACACTATCATATCCGCCAATTGCAGAAAATAATCGTTTGACCAGATATCCAATTCTTGTGGGCTCTTTATAAACCGCACTACATCTTTTTTAACCATTTCAATATCTGTTGTGGCAAGTCGTTCTTTTGAAAGACGCACCAACTCTTCTTTGCTAATTTCGATACCCTCGAACTGTCGTATGCGCTCTTGTAAATGAGTAAAATTTAATTTTACATTGTTCCTTACATACCATTCAAAGTCATACCAGTCGCGTCCTTTTACTCGTTGTTTCCATTTTCTGAATACAAGTGCGTGCATTTTTCCGGCATACAAATCAGAAAGGACAAAACAACGTGTCATAAATGAATAGGGGAGCAATAACAGCTTTTGTTCTGTATCAAATTTCATCGGAGGGTCGATATCCACTTCGATTTTTATTTTAATTGATTTCTCTGTCCGAAATTTCAAATCATAAACCACCGTATTGTCTCTTAAAAAGGCAGATTCCACATGTCCGAATGACTTCTTTTCTTTCTTCGAAATGACAACATCCCTTCCCACGGCATTAAATTCATTGATAATTGAGGGGAAGTAGTCTTCGAGATTGAAATTAGCATCAGGTGCCATAAGTGAAAAATCCATGTCTTCCGAAAAACGTTTCAACCCATGAAAGATTCGCAAACAAGTGCCGCCATAAAAGGCAGCTTTGTTGAAAAATCCTCCACGGTAGAGTCCTGCAAGCGTTATTTCCTGCATCACTTCATATGTGGCGTTTGTCAATTCACTTTTCTTCCCTACCTCATACCGAGCCAACATTTGATCAAATATACTCATCGCTTTAACAGTTTTATTAAGTTATTAATTTCGGTTTTTTTCTTACTCACAGCTGCGCATTGCTCAAATATGGTTGCATCCATTTTATAAAATTCCTCCATATCAAAGCGTATATCCTCCTCTAAATAAGCTTCCATATTCTTTACATACCTTAGCCGCAATCCCGGCGTATAAACGATTAAATCACATAACGCTTTTTCGGGAGAAGCGATCAAATATGCATAATTTTCCTCAATAACTTGACGGATGCCGATTGAGTAATAATCGAGTTCACAATGAATATATTCAAAACGTCCTACTCTGTTTGAGTATAATTTGGAAGCCTTAAATGTTAATGAAGTTGTCGTATGGACTCTCTCGGGAATAAGTCCATAGTAGCGGAGTGCGTATTGCATCGAGACATAAGAGGGCCCATAAAGGTGATTGGCGATTAATTCGACTGAAAGTAATTGCTCGGAAACCGTAGGAGAAACAACATACAATCCCCTTTTTAGCCTGATCAAGCTACCCTTTTGTTCGAGATTTGCTATTTTCTTCTGAGGGTACTTGTAAGAACCAAAAAGAGTTTCCAGTACTCCGACATCTACCGGTACTACGCCAAATTGCTTTAATTCCTTCATGCTGCAAAAATAGTCAATTTTTCGACAGATAACGCATTATTCTTTCTTTTTCCATCAAAAAATTGGCGGTTTTTAGCCAAATTATTAATAGAACAACACCTGTTTCCTACTCCGGCGGCCGCAAATTCGCGACGATTCAACGAATGTGGCGACATCATTTCCATTTGTGAATTAACTCCCCGAAGGTTATATTTGTAAGATAAAATTCCAAATCCTATGAAACATTTTCTCTATTCACTCGTGCTGCTGCTCCTTTTGGTGAGTTGTGGCAATAATAATTCTATAAATACGAAAAAAATGAACCTCGCCATGCTGGCGACCGATCTTGAAATCCTGGCTACCGACGATATGCAGGGGCGTGCACCTTGTACGGCCGGTGGAGAGCGGGCCGTCCGCTATCTGCAGTCGCGTATGGAGGAAATTGGGCTGGAACCGGCATTTGGCGGGAGCTATTTGCAGGAAGTTCCGTTGGTCAAGATTCTCCCCGATCCATCCGAGCCGGTGGTTATCAAGGATAGAAAGGGAGTGCTGCAATATACGAACGGGACCGAAATAAGCCTTTGGAGTCCAATGTTGGCCTCTGAAATTTCGCTAACGAATAATGAGATCGTATTTGTAGGTTTTGGAATTGATGCGCCTGAACATAATTGGAATGATTTCGAAAAAATCGATGTAAAGGGGAAAACCGTCATGGTGTTGGTCAACGACCCGGGGTTCTTTACCCAGGATTCTACGCTTTTCAACGGCACAAGTATGACCTATTATGGGCGGTGGACCTATAAATTTGAAGAAGCGGAGCGCAAGGGCGCTGCGGGATGTATTATTGTGCATGAAGATGTGGCTGCCGGCTATCCTTGGGCTGTGCCTTCACGCCATTCGAGGGATCCGGAATATTATCTACAGGACGAGGCACAAAGCAAGAAGCAATGTAAAGTGCTCGGCTGGATCTCCCAATCTGCAGCTCGCGACTTATTGGCTCGTTCCGGATACGATTATGATGAGCTCAAAAAGGCGGCTGTCACCCGAGATTTTACTCCTGTTAAACTTCAATCCAGGCTTAATGTTCGCCTACGCAATTCCTGGGACACCTGCACCTCGCACAATGTGGCGGGAGTGCTGAGGGGTTCGAGTGCCCCCGATGAGGCGGTTGTATATGTGGCGCATTGGGATCATTTGGGCATCGGTCAACCGGTTGATGGGGATTCCATCTACAACGGTGCCTCGGACAATGCCGCAGCTATGGCATGGGTATTGGCGATTGCCGAGGAATTTAAGGTACAACCGCAGACGGAGCGCTCTCTATTGTTCTTCATTCCCACCGCAGAAGAGTCGAGTCTGTTGGGTAGTTATCACTATGTGGAGAATCCAGTTTTCCCGATGGAAAAAACAGTCGCCGGATTCAATTCCGATGTAATCCTTATGCTGGGAAGATTTGAAGATGTCACAGTAACCGGACTTGGGCATTCCGAATTGGATGAATATCTTGAAACAGAGGCTCTGAAACAAGG
>JAKQLB010000097.1 GCA_029567375.1 Bacteroidota bacterium
TCGGGTAATTTTAATTGAAGCTGATAAAACCGACGATGTAAGGTTTCATAAAGGAGATAAGGAGTTGGAATTCTATAAATTTTACTATCAACTGCTTCATCATTGGATTTTCGATTTTAACAGCTACAATATTTTCGTTGATCTGAAAAAGAATCGAAATAAAGGCAGATTGAATGAATTATTTAAGATTTTAAACAATGCCAATCTATTTTCAGTTATTCATCAGGTTCAAGGTTTACCGTCTGAACAATCACTGGGTATTCAATTGGCTGACTTACTCACAGGTCTTGTTGCTGCTAAATTCAACAAAGAGATTACCGGAAAAACCAAAACTAATCTTATTCAGTATGTTGAACGGAATCATTTAAAAAAAGCGATTGCTCACACGCCTAAATGCGAGGAGAAAATGAATGTTTTTGTAATCAATCTGAGCGGAGGCTGGTAAGATGGATTACAGGAGAATTAAACCTCAGAACTATACCAAAGAACAATTACGCGAATTGTGGCGTGTTGAATATTGTGAACAACCTGTTTATACATTTGATCATGTTCGGGTGAGTTTTTATGAAGATATGTTTGATCATGCATTCTATGAAAGCGAGGATAGAAAAAGAAAAGATAAGTCAATCCTTTCATACAACCGATTGGAAAAGATTTACTGGATTAAGGCGACATTACAGGATGAAAATGCAATTCTGAAAAAAGGATGGGATAACCAGAGTAAAGCGTATTTTAAAGACCGAAGAGTTGCGATTGTCAAAGGCAATTATGTGGTGATCATTCGTTTTACAGGTTTCTTAAAAGCAAAATTTGTTACTGCGTTTGAAAAAGAAAACATTAACAACATATTGTCCGGACCTGATTTTGAAAGGAGTGGGGAGTACTTTGGAGAGGGTAAATAAAAAACGTTGATTCGGGTTCAACGTTTAAAACCTTTGTATGTTCCCTACCAAGGGTAGAGAATGATACAAATATAATATATTAAAATGGATATGCAAATTTTTAATGAGAAAATCAATTCAATTTGCATGACATTGAGTAGTAATCAACATAGAAAAACATAGAAGGTGAAATTAAAGTTTAAACACCAGAAGTTCCAGGAGGAGGCAGCCAAGGCGGTATGCGATGTGTTTGCCGGACAGCCCTGTTTGTCGGATATCAATTACCTTATCGACAGGGGAGATTCCAAAGGACAGGGCGAGATATACGATTTTACCGGATTCAAAAACCATAAGATCGTTCCGCAACTGACGGACGAGATGATTCTTGAGAACATCCGGAAGATTCAACGGACACACCAGATCCCCCCATCGTCAGCACTGGAAGGACGATACAACCTGACCATCGAGATGGAGACGGGTACGGGAAAGACCTATACCTACATCAAGACAATGTACGAACTTAATAAACGCTATGGATGGAGTAAGTTCATCATTGTGGTGCCTAGCATTGCCATCCGCGAAGGGGTCAACAAATCGTTCCAGATCACCCAGGAGCACTTCACCGAGGACTACAATAAAAAGATTCAGTACTTTATCTATAATTCATCACAACTGACAGAAATCGACCGTTTTGCCAGCGACAACTCGCTTAACGTGATGATCATCAATGCTCAGGCGTTCAATGCCCGGGGGAAGGATGCCAGGCGCATCTACATGAAACTGGATAGCTTCCGCAGCCGCAGACCGATAGATGTGATTGCCAAAACCAATCCAATCCTGGTCATCGACGAGCCGCAATCTGTTGAAGGAAAGCAGACCAAAGAGAACCTGAAAGGATTCAACCCGCTGTTCACGTTGCGTTATTCGGCCACCCACAAGAAGGATAGCCTCTATAACCTGATCTACCGTTTGGATGCCATGGAGGCCTACAACAAGAAACTGGTGAAGAAGATCGCGGTGAAAGGAATTGCCCAGACCGGAACCACCGGGACGGAAGGGTATCTCTACCTGGAGGGAATCAACCTCTTCAAGGACAAGAGTCCCACCGCAAACCTGGGATTTGAGGTGAAGCAAGCCGGCGGTGTGAAAGCGGTGGTCCGAAAAGTTGAGATCGGACACAACTTGTACGACCGCGCTGGATCACTTGAACAGTATCGGGATGGCTTCACCGTAACAGCTATCGACGGACGGGACAACTCAATCACATTCCAGAATGGAATAAAGCTATTCGCCGGCGATGTGAAAGGGGCGGTGAACGAGCAGCAGCTTCGCCGGATACAGATCCGGGAGACCATCCTGTCGCATATTGAACGGGAACGAATGCTTTACTTCAGGGGCATTAAGGTGTTGAGTCTCTTTTTTATCAACGAAGTGGCCAAATACAAGCAGTACGATGCTTCCGGCAATGCGTTTAACGGTTCCTATGCGGATATGTTCGAGGAGGAGTACGACGATGTGGTGAACAGCTTGCAACTGAAAATTGGAGAAGATGCCTATATCAGTTACCTGAAATCAATCGCAGCAGAAAAAACACATGCGGGATATTTCTCCATCGACAAAAAGAAGAATCAGTTTGTGGACGGTAAAGTGGAAAGAAGCACCCGGGAGAGCGTGGATACCGATGCCTACGACCTAATCATGAAGGACAAGGAGCGACTGCTCTCTTTCAGCGAACCAGTACGCTTTATCTTCTCACACTCTGCGTTACGCGAGGGATGGGACAATCCCAACGTGTTCCAGATCTGCACGTTGAAACAGAGCGATGCGGAGACCCGCAAACGGCAGGAGGTGGGGCGCGGACTCCGCCTATGCGTGAACCAGGAGGGGGAGCGCATGGACACCAATTTCCTGGGAAGCGAGGTTCATCACATCAACCAGCTGACGGTGATCGCGAGCGAGAGCTATGACCGGTTTGCCAAGGCGCTCCAGACGGAGATCGCCGAGGTGATCGCCGACCGGCCTCAGAAAGTTTCTCCTTCGTTGTTTCGCGATAAGGTGCTTTCGGACAAACAGGGTAATCCCTATCCCGTGAGCGAGGAGGCTGCCCTGGTCCTCTACGAGAGCCTGGCGGGTTATGGTTACGTAAAGGCGGGAACCTTGACCGATAAGTACTATGAGGACAAAGAGAGCGGCAGCTTCCAACTGCCGGAGGAGGTGGAAGCCAGCAACGAGTCGGTGATGCATATCCTCGATTCGGTCTACAACCAGAAGGTGCTTACTCCCGAGAATGCACGGGGCAACAACGTGGAACTCCGTTTCGATGAGCAAAAGTTCAACCGGGAGGAGTTTAAGAAACTGTGGGCGAACATCAACACCAAGACGGCTTACGTGGTGGATTTCGAGACGGAGGAGTTGGTCCGCAAGGCGATTCAGCGTCTGAACAACCATTTGCACGTGTCGAAGATCTTTTTTACCGTCACCTCGGGAGCTTTG
>JAKQLB010000120.1 GCA_029567375.1 Bacteroidota bacterium
GACGCCCCCCTCTTCATCAGCCATGCGGATCGAGCTTTCAACAAGGACAGTTTGCGAGTCTTGATCAATCGGTTGGGAGACCGGGCAGAAATCAAGAAAGCTTATCCTCATAAATTCAGGCATACCTTCGCCATCACCTATCTGCGCTCCGGAGGGGATGTTTTCACCCTCCAATCTCTTCTGGGTCATGGATCGCTTGATATGGTACGCCACTATGACAAAAAGAAAAATCTGCGGGTTATCAACCTCGCACAAAAGTAGAGTAATCAATAAAACCCAAGAAAAAGAAAAAAATAGTAGCAAAACAAATAGCAGCCGTCTTTCGAGACGACTGCTATTTACTACGGGCAGATATCTATACTCTCAAATATCCAGGTTTGTCAGTTTCTGACATACTACTTTTTCGGAATTTCGCGGCAAGCTCAGTCCTGTTTGTGCACCCTGCCTTGCGCAGAGCATTTCTAACATGAAATTTTACAGTGCTTTCGGACACATACAAGTCGGCCGCAATTTCGGAATTAGACCGACCGCTGACAACAAGCTCAAATACCTCGGCTTCTCTTGAAGTCATCTCATACTTTTCCTCAAATATATGCAACCGATCTTCGAGGGATATGTTCTGCACCGGCATGGTGGAATAGGTTTTGTTGTAAAACCGGAAGAATAATAGGAAGGTTGCAATTAGCAGTCCTGCCGCAACCCAGACAGATGTCATCTGAACATTTCTCGTAAAGATCCCGATTAAAGCGCCCAGCGCATCACCAATGCGCCCAAACATTAACCCAAATCCCGCTATGAACAGCAGACCCTCTTTTTTCCCAGAGAGATCGGAAAATGTGACCACCCGATAAACGGAAAAAAAACCAAAGAAAACATATCCTGTAATCCAGAGCACCATGCCGGTATTCGGTTCTCCTCTGAGGGCGAGGGTTAAGAACGGAAAGACCAAAGCACACAAGCAACAAATCGCTCCATGCTTTCGGCTCTTATCGTTGATGATGCCTGCCGCGACCAATCCTATGGCATAAAAAGCGCGAACCGATTCCGCGCTTACGACTCCGCCAATCGCATCAGTGCTTGGAAAATAGAAGCCCAACCCTTTTACAACAGAAAGCAGAACAACGAGACCGGCCGCCAACGGCACGGAAAGCCTATCGAAATAGAGCGGCTCAACAGATTCCGAGTCGTTATCAGATGCCACGAACGGCATACGATCCACAAGAATGATTGCAAGCATCATTAATGCATATACAACAAACACATAAGGACTTCCGAGAAATCTTCCGTTCATAAAAAGCGACAACAACCAGGATCCTATGCTCCCAAAGGCATAGGCAACACCAAACACGCCCCCCCTTTTCTGCTGGGGTACAGATTGGGTAAGACGCATCAGGTAATAGCCGCCGATTGCTCCGTGCAAAAGGTTCATGAGCAGTCCCGCAATCAGGACGCTGTACGCCCCTGGTACAAAGAAAGCAACGGCAGTTGCCACACCATCGGCCAAAATAAGAAAAAGAAATTTGCGGCGGCAAAGTACCTTCTCGTTTTTTTTGACGGCGAGTGAAAAGAGCAGAATGCCGACAGCCTGAAATAAGTATCCGACTACCTCGGACCAAATATCTGCCCCGGCAGCTCCGAAATGCGGAGTCAGCCGATAAAGCCACCATGTGATATATTCAGATCCTGTCCATAAAAAACACAGACCAATCAATGTACAAATCGCCAATGCGGCGTTTATTCGTTTGATAACTGACTCCTCCAAACAGTATTTGCGGTCGCCCTTTAATCTTTAGTAAGTTCCAAAATATCAGTAAGGTCACAGTTCAGAGCCTTACAGATTTTCAGCAGAACATCAGTCGTTACATTTTCGCTTCTTCCGAGTTTTGCAACGGAGGCATGGCTGATTCCCGCCATCAGAGAGAGGTCTTTCTTCTTGATATCTCTATCAATCAACAATTTCCAGAGTCGTTTATAGCTAATTGTCAACACTTTTACCTCACAGCTTCATATATCAGTATTGTACCGCTTGCAAGCAGTTATTGCAACGGAATGTATGCGATAACTGAATTAATTATGCCATAAGTGGCTTTATCAGAAAACCTAACCTAAACCTACCTCTCCCATCCCACAGTACTGACCCAATCCTTATCTGTTCATTGTCAGTTTTTACAGTAAAATTAGAATTGAACTTGTATTAGCAGGAGGTGTTTATATGAGTGAATACACGAGGAAGTATCCGTATGAAAAAACGATGGTGCTCAACACAATTTATGATGCGGTAGACACAATAGATTTTCTTATTGATAGAGCGAACAGTATGCGCGGTACGCTCATTACATCCTCTGTGTCCTTTCCGCAAATCGGAGGACGCGTTGCCATATCGCCTGAGCTGTCGAAAGACGTAACCGTTGTCGAGGTGTTTCCCTTCACCGATGACGAATGTCAGTTAGAATGGATTGCCGCTTTTTTTGATGAAATGCAATCGCTGATGAAACGGGCAGGATTGGAGGGAATAAAATGAAAAGAATCGTTATCCTTGCCCTGTCCGCTTGCTTATTGTTATCATGTTCGATGCTGCCCAGTTCAAGCCGCACATCGACAGGTGCGTCGAAAGACAGCTATAAGTATTTGCGCTGCGACGAGCAGGATTTTTCCGTGTTGTATAGCAGCAATTTTAGCGGCGTGGCAAGCCAAGACGGTGCAACAATTTATACTGGGGATAAAGACGCGCTCAACAAAGTCGATATTTCGGTTATTTACGATGGTGACACCACAGGCTTTGATGTAAACGAATATTTTTATTTCCGTGCCGAGGATATGGGAAACGAGGACGGCAATGAATACACGCTTTATGAAGAAATGACGCAAAGCTCCTTCGGGAACGCAACAATGAGCGGAGCCGTATATTCCTTTTTGACTGAGGACGGCACGGTTTACCGCTATGAGATGCTTGTGGACAAAGGGACTCAGCTTATAAGCTATTCCTGCTATTTTTACGAAGACGAGGCTGAAGAGTCGATTATGGCGATGACCGACGCGATTAAATCCTATCAGCCGTCCGCAGTGTATTACGACAGCCACCCGCTTGATATCGGCAGCGGTGATATTGGACTGCCATCGCCTAGCAGCGGAGAACCGTCTACGCCCGATACGGAAAATCCGCCGCAATCTGACCCCGCAAGGCTCGGTGCATATTCTGTATCGAGAAACACTCCGATTCAGCTTCAGACTGCGCTATATGACGGAGGCTTCTTCTCCCTCACGCTGCCGACAGGCTGGGTTATCGAAACGACCGGCGAATACACATTGTTCGGTTTCCATGCCTATGACCCGAATATACCGGAGCGCCAGATATTCTTCTACAGCAAGCACCACCCTCTGCTCAAAAACATGGATGCCAAAAATTACTTTGAGATGGCGGCACAAACGGTTGGTTCCAATGACCCCTACGGCTATCATCAGGGGGCAGATACGCCGGTGCTGCTGGAGCCGACCACCGAATATTTCTTTTATATCTATAACGACTACAATAACTTCTTGAACAAATACGGGCTGAATCATCAGCTTCCGGTGATGAACGATATAAGCATACTGGAAACATACCCCAATACCACGCCTACAGCATTCAATACCTTGGATAACTCCATTGTCCGCGCCAGTTTCAATTGTGCAAACGGTGTGGAGTGCGAGGGTTTAATGGCAGGACAGGTTGTGAATTACGGAACGGACACCTATTCGGTACCCGGCGTGGATATGGGCACCTACGCTGTCTATAACAGCAACGGCGTTATCGCTCCGGCAGGGGAGTTTAACGAGCTGCGTGAGCAGCTTATGGCGTGCCTTGCCAGCTTCACCTTCACGGAGGATTATGTCAGGCAAGCTCAACAGCATGTGGCGGAGGAGACTTCGGCAATACTCGCCATGTCCCGCCAGATGCAGGCGGTCTACGATTCCTATAACGCCGCATGGAGCGCTCGTCAGACCTCATATGACATTATCTCACAGAAGAACAGCGACGCTACTCTTGGCTATGACAGGCTCTATGATCCCGACACGGGCGAAATATATCGCGCCGATCTGGGATTTTACGATGACTACGATATTAACCGCGATCAATACAGCAATCCGAATCTGCAAATAATCGATGGCAGCACAGAGAACTTTTATCTGGATGGCGTCGATTACTACATAACCAAGTGAAGCTAGGTTCTTATGAAACGCATTTTTATATTAGTCACAGCCGCCATAATGACGCTTTCGCTGTTTGCGGGTTGCTCTGCGAAAACCAATACCTCGCAGGACACCGTGATAAAAGGCGGGGGCAATAGCGGTACAGTAACCTCCATCATGGATGTGTTAGGCGACAATATGCTTGCCATATACGAAAACCGCAATTCAAAGCTGCCCGCAGCGGTAGTTTATATCTTTCAGGGCAACGGTGTGCGTGTGGAGTCTCCGCTATACGGAAATAACGATATAAATGCCGTACTCGACGCTATAACGCAAATAACCATATCCGGCGAAACGGACATGACCGTTGCGGACAGTGATTCGAGCTATACCTTCATCAACGCGGACGGTACGGAGGCGGGCAGAATTTCCTTTAATGCCGACTTCCTCGAATGTGGCAAAAAGAAATACGAGATCGAGGGCGGTGACGCACTCGCCGCCATCGATTTTCCCGCGGAAACCGACCGGGATGCGCTGACGCTCGACGGCCCCGACCCTAAGATGTATGAGTTTCTTGAAAGATGCAATACAGAGAAGCCGATAAGCGTCAAGGTTACGTGCGACGGCAGCGAGTGGGAGATAACGAACTCCGAAGCAATTAGCGAAGCGGTGGACGCGCTGTATTCCATAGGTCTTGCCATGTATGCGTTGCAAGGAGTGGAACCTCCCACCACCACGCTTACCGCCACCTTTGTGATGAACGACGGCTGGGAATACAGCTTTACCTTATATGACGACAGTGTTTATGTATATGAATATCCCGAGCCGCTGGGGATATGGTCTTTCTATACGGATGGAGCGGAGTATTTCATAGAGGCGCTCGAAGGAGCTAAATGAGGGCAAACGCTCTAAATAAGTTTAACGGAGAAGAAAAACATGAGGAACGTATCGATCAAAAGAGTTGTTTGGATACTCTTGGCAATATTGGTGCTGATGAACCTGACAGCTTGCGGAAATAACGCTGGCAATCCGGCCTCGTCTGATGTACCTGCCCCGGTGGAAATAAGCACACCGATAAATGCAGGCAAGGATACACCCTGCTCAGAGAGCGAGATATCCGACGCAATAAGCGCGGGTGATTTCCTGTTCAACGAAAAATGGTCCGAATATCTTGTCACCCATCAGGAGTATCTGCCGGAAGATGTGGTTACCTGCCTTAACGAGCATATCGGCGAATATAAGCTGTTCAAGCTTTCGGAAAACGCCGACGTCTCCATGCTCGACGAAGAAACCTTAAATACTGTCGCGGCGGTTTTACAGCTTCACGGCTATACTCCGGAAATTTTTGTTGCGAAATATTCAAAGCCGATTTCCGCCGAGGAGCTTTCCGCAAAGACCGCCGAAAACGCAAAGTATTTCGTAAACTCCGAAACCTACCCGAAGCCGGAAGACGGCATGGATTTTCTGCCGTTCTTCAAAAACTTCGAGCCGGTGGTGCAGGACGAGGCGCTTGGAGTAACTCTGACCGCGCCGCGCGAGGTAACGGATACCACTACCTTCAACAGAGATATAGACTTTGGCACAGCCATTGCCCGCAGCGCGTTGTTTACCAACAATTCCGATAAGCGGGTGCAGCTGATTCCCGCCAATGACCTTCCTGATTCGGAATGGCAGAAAGTAGAGGGTTATGACCCGGAGCTCGTATTGGATTGGGATATTGCAGCCGATGGAACTGATGGTTACATGAGCACGAACCTAATCCCGTTGAACGCGTCGGCGGTACTCGAACCGGGCGAATCCACAGTGGTGCGGTTTGCTTATTTAGGCAGAGAAGATCAGGACTTTGACTTCATCTCCCGCTTCTCATATTATGTCACCGACGGTGAAAGCACCGAGTTGCTTGCGGGCGTTACGCTCAACCACATAAGACCCTCACAGTTTCCGACGACCACCTGCACGGTCACCGGCACTGTCTACGACGAGGAAACCGGACTTCCGATACCTTTCATCGATGTGCAGACCTCCCGCGGCGGAGCGTTTGGAACAACAGACATCGAGGGACGCTTTACATTTGAAACACCCGCGTTTAGGTTTGATTCCACCGGAAACTGGGGGCGTTCTACCATATTCGTCAATGAAATCGGCGTCACGAACGGAAGTGATTCGAGCATAAATCCCACCTACGCGGAGGAATCCGTAATTGTTGAGCCGCACGCGGGCGAGACTATGGAGCTGACTCTCATTCTCAAAAAGAAACCTGCGCAAGTCAATTACACAGTTCAGGCTGAGCACGACATGAAGATGCAGGCTTATAGCGTGGATGTCTCAAACGATATAATTGCCACGGCTCCTTTCCATACAACTTTCAGCGATGAATATAAATATGAAAACGGCTATCTCCATGTGTTCGATAAGTACGGCAATTTGCTCTTTGAAAAATGGCTGCATGGAGAAAGTGCGTTCTCCGATGTTTCCACCGACGGAACCCTTGTCGCCTCTGTTGTTCACGGAGAAAAGGTCGGCGACCCGGATACCGCAGTCGTATGGGATATTGAGGGCAACGAGGTATTTTCATATCAGGTGCCGTATAAAGAGAACCCGGCGCTGTACGTGCAGCCGGAAGAAGGGCACGGAGAAGGCGTGTTCTCCAAGCTCGGCGACCTCGAAATTTCAAACGACGGCAAGCTGCTTCTGCTGGCGACCGACGAAGGCTATGTAAGCGTGGTGCGCCTTGCGGATAAAGAGATTATCTGCGATTTCTTCGGAAACGCCAAAATGTATAAGCTTTTCTGGTCCGCCGACGACAAGGTGGTCTATACGGGTACGGAAGCCGGCGATTTCCGCGCCACCGAGGTTGCAACAGGAAAAACGCTATGGAAAAAATATATAGAGGGAACAATTTTCGGCTGGGCGATGAACGATACCAGCGTTGTAACCTCAACTAAGGCTACCGGCGTCGGCTATCTAATCTGCACTGAGCTTGCCACAGGAAAAACGTTGTGGACGCTGGATGTGGGTATGCGAAATTCTAGCATGACTCTTTCTCACGATGGCAAGACGCTTTTCTGGGGGACCGACACAGGTGGGACCAATAGCGGCCAGATGTTCGTCGATATGGAAACCGGAACGCCGCTTTGGTCAACGGTTGCCGGAAAACAGGCGGCGGCGTTCTCTACGGATGATCGCTATGTCGCCATTAGGAGCGGTGGGAACCTGCAACTCAGAACGATAACCGGCGAGCATCTCTACGGCGCGAACATCGCTCTTGACGACAACTCCATGAGCTGGGGCTTGTATATGAGCGGGGACTGTAAAAACATCGTGAGCTTCGCGGGCGGCAGCGTGGATTCAAGATTCCACGGAGTTATGTACGCGCTTACACTTGACGAAGATACGCCGCTTGAATAGAAGGAGGAGGATAAAATGAAACGATTACTTTGCTGCTTCCTTGGAATAGCTCTGCTGCTTACGGGCTGCGGAGGGAAACCTGCTCCTGTTTCTGAAGGCGGTGCGGACAAGCTCTTATCTCATCTGACAGACAGCACCAATGAGGAATACCTGCTGACAGAGGACGCAGAACTTGACCTGACGGATGCTGTGATAGCTTCTGATAGAACCGTACTCTTACAAAAAGGCGTCACGCTAAAACTTGTCGGCACGTTCACACCTGGCAGCGGCTGCATCGCCGTTCGCGCAGGGTATGAAGGCGGCGATAAGCCTACACTCGATCTTTCGGCATTGGGGTTTAGGGTTGATGACGAGCAGGAGGCGACGCTTTTCGAGATTCGAAGCGATGTTGAGCTTGTTGCACCGCAGGCGCAGGAACGGTTGCTTGTAGATACATCAGGCAACGAATGGACAAGCATCAAGTCGGTTCTTCCGCGTGAGGATGACTCTCAGGACGACGAACCGCAGGATGACAGCCCGCAAGGCACCTACGAAGTATCAACACAGGAGGAGTTCAGCGAGTTTATCGTCAATGCGGATACACAGCAAATCATGCTGAATAATGACCTTACTGTCGCGCTCGGCGGTACGGCGCTCACGCACGATGTATTTGTTATCTGCAACGGACATGTGCTGACACTCACGGGTGAGCTGAATATGAAGGGTGGTATCTTGGACATCGGCGACAACCCCGACATCGAGGGCGGCAAAGTCGACATATCGGGCTTGACGGTGACCTGCGATTCTGACGCATACAAAAAGGACACCGGCGACATCCTTTTCATCGGAATGAACTTCAAACAGATCATCGGCGAGCCTACGCTCGGTGAGGAGCTCATTTATGAGATACCGGACAGCGGTGAGCACGCATCTGTAAAACTTAAAGAGGTAATAACGACGCCTGAGCAACACGAAGCAAAGCTGCAGGAGGATATGACGCAGTATCTTTCGGGTGCGGATATTCCCGGTGGAGTTGGCATCAGCGCGGAGTTCCTTGCGGACGGTGTTCTGGAGATCAACCTGGATAATCCCGTGATCGATCATGAGATCGGAGTGATGATCGACGGCGGCATGAAGCTGATCCTGACCGGCAGCGTGACCTTTGACGGCGGACTTTACGCCTTTGAGCTGGCTCGTGACAGCAGCGGCACCGCAACGGTGGACATCACAGGGCTAAAGATAAACGGAACGAAAGCGCTGGGCGATACCAAGTCGCCGGACATCTTTAAGATCACAGGCAATAATGTCGATTTTATCTTTAATGAAAGCGATCCGCACATCGAGGTCGTTCAAAACGAGTATTTCTGGCTGCGGTATGTGCAATGATTATTCGATAAACCATTTGACTACAATGTAATGATGAACAAGGAAATGAACTGCGCCCTGCAAATACGGGGCGCAGTTCTTCCTTTACTCAGCGTTCCCAATCGTCCCGGCTCTTTTCCTTCTGCCGTTTCGGTTGCTGCTTCTGTATTTTCCGCTGCTGCTCCAGTTTCATCTCCTGCATCTCCCTATCCTCGGCGTACTCGTGCAGGAGCCGCCCAGCCTCCCGCTTGCAGTCATACATCATAAGAGGACTGTACTTTTCGCCGCAGGCGTCCTGTGCCCGGCGCAAACCGGCGATTATCCCGTTGCCGGAACCTACACGGTGCGTATTCAGGACAACACCGGGCTTAGCACCGGCTTTCCGCGCATCTTCTTCTACGACCACGGGGATCGGAGAAAACTGCTCACCATCGAGCAGTGGGGCACGGGCAAATGGACTTCGATGAACAAAGCCTTCTTCGGCTGCGAAAACCTGGCGGAGCAGGCCAGCGATAGCCCCGACCTCTCGGCGGTGACCGACCTGAGTTTCATGTTCACATATGCTAACGCCTTCAAACAGGATATTAGCAGTTGGAACACCGCCAATGTGACGAATATGAGTAACTCACCTTACGCAGCCAGACGGACCGGATTGAGGTCCTGTAAAGCAGCGTAAGCGGCATGAAGGGCCTGCAAATACAGTTTGGCTTTGAGCGCAAAATGGTTCAACTGGGTCGAGATTTTGAGCAGTTCCATTTTGATAAACCCGCACAAGGCTGCAAAGAAATGATTGGTTTGGGTCGTCACCGTCTGGGTCGGAGACTTTTCCAGGGAAGCATTCTGTTTGAGCGATTGATGATAGGGTTCCACATTCCATCGTTTGTGATAGAGCGTGGGGATCGCTTCCCCAGACAGGGTTGTATCGCTGGTGACCAGATACAGCACGCCCGTCGAGCCATCTTCGTTGGTGAAGACTTGTTTGACCAGCAAAAGGGGAAACTCCACCCCTTCCAGGTAAACGGTCATGGGCGTGAGCGGTTCCAGGTCCAGCGTGTCGACTCGCTGATAAGTCCCGGCTTGTTTGGCCTCCGCGCTCAGGGCTGCCTTGCGGTTGGCCTTGAGCGGCATGACAAAGTCCTTTTGAAGCGTAGTTTTGACCCATTTCATGTTTTCCGCAGAGGCAAACCAGATATCGTTGAGCACATAGCGAAAGGGGATCTGATTTTTCACGGCCTGTTGGACCAAGTCGCGGTAGATTTCGTTTTTGGTGCGGGTTGAGCGTCGTTTGGTCTTGCCATCTTGGGGATCGGTGTAGGTCTCGGCCTTGGTGATGAGCTCAAAGCCCACCGGTAAGGAAATGCCTTGGTTATGGTACAGGCAGGAGACAAAGTTGATCCCTTTGACGGTGCGCTGGTGGGCATGGTCAACATGCCAGCAAATGATCTCGTTTTCATCGGTGTAGGGCTTTTCGGCAATGCTATCATCCACCAGCAGCACCCCGTCCTCGCTTTGGATGACCCGCACATGGGGTTTGACCACCCGCTACAAGTCGGCGGAGGTCCGTTTCTGATTGGCCAAAAAGCGTTGCACCCGGTCATGGCTGATGTCACCATTCAACAAGGCTGAGAGCCCGGTCGCGGTGGTGAGGCCAAAGGCGCTGATGAGGTAATCGCTATACAAATCAAGCAGTTGTTCGTCTTTCATCCATCTAGTTTACGTGATTTTGCGTAAGGTGAGTGAGTAAATCACACAGGAATAATAGTGTGATTTACAAAATTATTACCGGGCGATGTACTTTTATGAAAAGCAGGGATATCCATTCCACCTATACCCACCACGCCTCTACTATGCACCCGCACCAAGGTGGGTCATTTTATATATTTGTGCAAATAGCAAATTTCTCAATTGAGGAACCTTGGCTGAAAAGAAAATTTTTCCGGGTGATTCCTTACCTATACTCACAAACCTGATATATTCGTCGAACACCGCCTATTCGTTTCTATTCTTTTTCAAAGGGGATGCTTTCACTTGATTGTGTCCATTCTTCGGGCTTCTCAATTGTTTTTAATTCAGCTAGCAAAATCTCATAGGAGGTCGGTGACATCGGCTTTATCCCTGTCTTCTCATTAAATAAATGAAAAGCTTTATCAGTATATTTTGCAGCCAATCTAAGATACGAAGTATGGCTCGGAAGTTGATAATCTACTGGAACATAGTGCAGACCATGAAGTGGATTTAGACATGCTTTGAGATTATATCTACCAATATGATGCCACATATTATGAGTGGCAGCGCTGAAGGGCGTATAAACGTAATTATACAAATCAATACACCCTGCTTCTTCTGCCATTTTTCGAGTGTCAATCCCTGCCCAATTTCCTAAATTTACCTCTGTTAGAAACAAGTATCTTTGACTATTGATCCATCCTTCAGTAGCCTTAACGACGGGGTCATTTTGTGGGTCAATTCCATCTGCTAGTAATTGTGCTTTCCTATGTTCATTAGATAATTTTGCCTGACCAAGACCATAAAATAAAAATTTACGGGACCGTTCTAATGGGTCGTTAAATATCCATGCTAGCGTAATATAAGCATCAACCATTGTTCTTAAAAGAACAGGTGCTATATGTTCATTCCATATTTGAGGGGAGACTGCTAATTCTGTCGCCAAAGTAACCATTCTGGCTAATAGAGCACCGATCACTTCATGCTTTTCTGCATGGCTCAAATCAATAGACCAGTATTCCCACCTTGAATCCAGTTCTTTTTCAACTTCTTGAACATATTTTTGAAGAACGGGCAGTAATCGGTCTCCAGTAATACTATCCATTGGTAACCTCTCAATCAAAATTGCATTTTTCAAGTTCTAGCCCATGATTCCAAAAGTAGGTAGGCCAAGATAAGCCATCCTTAATGACATCAATACCGAAAATCGTATTCACCGTGGCTCGGATGCTGGCAGCAACTTGCTTCGATACTTCGGTATTTGGATAATATTGAACTTCAGGGAATCTGGCTAAACTAACATCTGGACTAACGACTAATTTTCCTACAGTAAAGCCGATATACACTGCGTTGGCTTGAATAAAAGTCGCTTCGACACTTCTTCGATCAAATATGGACTCTAATACCCTCTTTATCTCTTCAAGATCCCCTGTATCGATTTTTTTTGTTTCAAGATCAAACAAAAAACTTAACGGGCAGGTTGGGTAAAAGTAGATTAATGGCAATAAAGCTGCGCGATATTGATTTAATGCATTTTTCCTCCGAAGTAGTTCAACCGTTTTCTTTTTTTCCTTGATCGACAATTGAGTATAAGAACTTAAGGTCACGAACCATGCTCCCATTGAGTGACTTTTGGTAGCTTCTTCTGCTGACTTTGGAAGGGCTAATGCCAGTTCAGCACCTTTCATGTACCCATACCGGTTATTAATTAATGCTAACCAAATAAGCTCGGGAATAAGTTGTTTCCCCCAACTTATCTCCTGATAGTTGATTTCTTGCATCAATGGCGGAATCAAGCGCTTTCCAATGCGTTGATGGTCAAGAAGAACAGGTTTTCTTCGGGTTGTAAAATTTTGTCCGTTGTCCATGAGTAACCCAACTTTCACTTTGCCCAAAAAAGTTCATCGGTTTTCTTTTATTGTTTTACTACCAATTGTATGAAAATACCACCTGGGATTATCCTTGAGACCATCCATCAAGGGTTGGTAGCGAATTTCGAAAATCTCTGCTCCTCAAAGACTTTACTCGTCTGCTCGAACAATCATCATCCCCCAGACTTTGACAGAATCAAACGGACTCGAATCTTAAAGATTTTTCCGTTCCCTATAGTTCTTCGAGAAAAGGTTATTCGCTCATCAAAACTCAACCATCATCCTCTGGGTTGCGAAAAAACTACTACTTGACCCTGTCATAAAAATTCGCTATCATACGACTAATAACTCGTAACCAAAGATCCTCCGGCCTCTTCAGAAGAGCGTCCCTCAGGCCAGGCTAAAAT
>JAKQLB010000182.1 GCA_029567375.1 Bacteroidota bacterium
ACTTTTTCCGCTTGCAGGACTATGATTAATCCTCCTTACAGACTGATGTCTTTTTCCAAGGGTGGCATACTTGAAAGCTCCTCCATCTTATTAAGAAAAAGATGTCTCTCGGCAACAGTTACTCCACCCTTGGAAAAAGACATCAGTCTGTAAGGAGGATTAATCATAGTCCTGCAAGCGGAAAAAGTTGCCGGCATCAATTCGGCAACAAAATTACCTACTCTGGGCACACCTACCCTATCATTCTCGAGGATAAGCTCTTTAATTGTGCGTGAAAAAAATGATACGTCCATCGTGAAAAAAATGATATGTTCATAACATACAAAGTTAGTAACAATCAGCAATAAAAACAACGACTTACTTTACCTATTTGCAATTCTGCTTACACTTTTATAGATCAAGTCGATAGTTGAATATTCTACCGGATGACGATTGCAGTCGTGAATAAATTTCTTAAGGATTGAGGACTGACTTTCAGAGAGTTCGCTATCATAATGGAATGAAATGACGGCACCCAGCAGATATGGATAGAACGCAGTATGGTAACTGCATGTCCCTGCCTGGTCGAAAGTAATTTCATCGATCTTATCAAGGACCGATTTGCTGAGTTCAACGATCTGCGCAGAGGTAAAGCATTCGTTGTCAACCGCCGATGCCATAACAAGCGAAAAAGAAGCAATTCCCCCTACGATACTTCCCTGTTTTCTATAATCTTTACTCTCCAATATAACAACAAAAGTGTCACCCCTATCACTGTATTTCACCTCTTTGTAGAGACGCAACATTTCTCTCGGAGCATCTTTGCGATTATGAAGTTCACGATATCCATTGAAAATGGTCATAACATAATGAATTCCATCCAGAAAAGAGAGGGTTGGACTACAATATGCTGTTACAATTCCGTTATATGGATAAACATAGCAGCATCTTACAAGGTTTTGGGTTGACATTGCAGAGAGCAAACGATTATCGATCTGGCACATTGCATATAACTCACTCGCACTCTTAGCTTCAAACCTATGCTCCCACCAATAGTAGAATGTACAGCCTTCTCCGGTCAACCTCTCACCACTTTTTTTCATCTCCCACGGAGGATAATCAAGCCAGTTTTTTTCGAAATCGGTAAATAGCGCCTCAAGGCCGGATGGGGTCTCTTTGTTTTCTTCAGGCTCGCAGCTAACAGCACAGGTAATTGCCGTAACCGAAAACAGAAGAGCTAAGGTTCTTGACAAAATATTTCTCATAATTTTAGCGTATTGTAATTTCCCCATTACAAAATTATATAAAAAACTTCATGTTTACGCCGGTTACAATAAAAATCAAGACCACTTACCTATATTTATAGAAAGATTTGCTTAAATTTGCTTTATCTTAAAGAGCTATTGCAGTCAATTTGATCAACTCTTATTTTGCGTTGAAAGAGCGATACTCTAATGTAAAACTTACAGGCAGTTAGTTTTGTAGGTGTTTTCAAACCAAAGAAATGTCAAGTTTTTAAAAAAGTGATGAACGAAAATAATAAGATAATACTCTATCAAGACGATGACGAAATAACCCGTGTATCTGTACGCTTTGCAGATGAGGATTTGTGGCTAACACAAAATCAGTTAGCAGATATATACTGCACTACACGAGAAAATATTACAATGCATATTAGCAACATATATGCAGACAAGGAATTGTTGCCAAAGTCAACCAGTAAGGATTTCTTACTAGTTCGCCAAGAGGGGAAGCGACAGGTAAAACGCAACATAGCCCATTACAATTTAGATATGATTATCGCCTTAGGGTATCGTGTTCAGTCGCAAGTGGCCACCCGTTTTCGCCGTTGGGCAACACAACGACTTCACGAATATATCCAAAAGGGCTTTGCGATGGATGATGAGCGCCTAAAGCAGGGTGGCAATCGTTATTTCCGTGAGTTATTACAACGTATCAGGGATATCCGCAGTAGTGAACGCAATTTCTATCAGCAGGTAACTGATATATGCTACTGCTACTGACTATGATCCTCGCAGTGAAATGACGAAGTTATTCTTTGCTACGGTGCAGAACAAATTACACTATGCTGTACACGAAAATACGGCTTCTTTTGGATTTTGCCGAATTTCAAGCATTAGAAATGAACCCTATGACAATGAAAAATTGGATAGAAGCTCTCGATAATCAAATTATAATTCACAAACGAAATATTTTGGTTGGAAAGGGCAATGTGTCCCATAAGCAAGCAATTGAGAAAGCCGAAAAAGAGTTTGAAATATATCGCAAACGAGAAATGGAATTGCTTGAAAGCGACTTTGATAGAGAAATCAAGAAGTTAAAAAAATGATATCAATTCAGAGCAAAGTGACCACGAAGTGCTTCTGCGCTGCTTTGGTTCCCCTGGGAAACCATCAAAAGGAGGGGTAGATAATTTAGTTCTGAGTATGGAGTATTGAGTATTTAGTGCAGCAACTGGCATCACACAAAAGGGAGTGACTTATGTGTCACCCCCCTTTTTGTGCCCGGAACAGGGGTCGAACCTGCACAGCCTTACGGCCACTAGTCCCTGAAACTAGCGCGTCTACCAATTCCGCCATCCGGGCATTTTTAGTTTCAGGCTGCAAATATAATCAAATCTGCCAAATCCGTTATCAATTATTCATTTTTTAAAATTATTACACCATTTCGATTGTAATTATTTTGGTGATCAAAGAAAAATGTTCTACATTTGCAGTCCCAAAACTTTCCTCAATAGCTCAGTCGGTTAGAGCACCTGACTGTTAATCAGGGGGTCCTAGGTTCAAGTCCTAGTTGAGGAGCAGGGTAAAAACAGGAGGCCGGCGATCGCCGGCTTCCTTCGTATCAATATCTCTCATCCGGCAAGCCGGAGAATGCTACTTGGCTATAAATGCGAGAATCTCGCCCTTGACAACCTTATCACCATGGTTGGCACATACCATCACTATCTTGCCGTCAAAATTGGCCCTAATCTCCTCGAGACCATAAAAAGTCTGAACAAAGCATACGGGCTGACCTGCCTCCACTTTATCTCCTATATTGGGGTTTGAAGAAGCTTGAGCCACATCATACTGCCAGATAAGCTGTCCGTTGACTGTTGCTTGTACAGGAACGGCGGTAGGGAATTTTTCGAGAATCTTTTCAACATCGAATTTGGGCATTTCAACAACCGGACGAGTAACGATTATAGGAGCACCCGCTTTGGCTCTTGCAGACTCAAGATCTCTCTCGAAACGCTCTTTGGCTATGCCACTCTTATAGTCGCGATACTGTCTCTCATGCATTGCAAACTGGAAGAGTTCTTCATCATCCTGACCGCGATCCCAACCCTCTTCTTCCATCATCTTCTCAAACATAGGCAGTTCATCGGGGAATTCATCCTGAGGATTGCCGGTATAGAATTCGAGACCCTTCTCTTTCACGATCTCAACGATTTCAGGCGCAAGCTCTCCCGGAAGGGTACCGGTCTTGCCCAGAATCATGTTCATTGTATCCTTATCGATGGTCTTCCACCTGGGCTCGCCCTTGAGGGTATGCATGAGGTTCATCAAAGCAGTGTTCTTTACGTACTGGCTGAAAGGAGTCACCAATGGAGGATAACCCAGACGAGGCCACACATATTCAACCTCCTGGAAGAGAGCTACTGTGAGTTCATCGAGGGTAGCCTCTTTCTTGCCCTGATTTTTCAGAGACATGTTGATGGCACCAAGGAAGCCCTGGAGGTCGGCCATCATGGATCCCATCATACCACCGGGCAGCCCGCAACCTACGAGGAGTGACGAGCTTTGGTAGTTGGTAGGCTCGATGAAGTATCCGAGAAAATCGTCAATAAATGTCTGAGTGAGATGGCGTGCCTCCATATAGGCATCCATATTAATATCCTTTACCAGGAATCCGGCATCCTTAAGCATCGCCTGGATAGTGATAACATCCGGGTGTATCTTACCCCAGGAGAGCGGCTCCATTGCCACGTCGATATACTCTGCACCGGCACGTGCAACTTCAAGCATGGAAGCCACAGAGAAACCTGGGCCGGAGTGGCCGTGATATTGTACTAAAATTTTAGGGTATTTTTTCTTTATCTCCGCAACAAGACGGCCAAGGAATACGGGACGTCCGATACCTGCCATATCCTTCAGACAGATCTCGTCACAACCATATTCCACAACCTTGTCAACTATACCCATATAATATTCAACGGTATGTACAGGTGAGTAAGTGATACTCAAAGCCACCTGCGAAATCATACCGGCCTTCTTTGCACCCAGAACTGATCCCTTGAGGTTGCGGTGGTCGTTCAGACCACAGAAAGAACGGGCAATGTTGGTACCCTGTTTTATTTTCACCTTATACATGAGCTCACGCACATCATTGGGAACCGGATTCATACGCAAGGCGTTAAGACCTCTTTCAAGCATATGGGTCTGAATGCCCGCTTTGTTGAAGGGGGCAGACCACTCACGTACGGCGCGGTTGGGGTTTTCACCGAAAAGAAGATTGACTTGTTCAAAAGCACCGCCATTCGTCTCTATACGGTCAAAACATCCCATGTCAATGATAACAGGAGCAATTTGGTTCAACTGGTCAACCCTGGGAACATACTTACCCGAAGATTGCCACATATCTCTATACAACAGAGAGAATTTTATTTCACGAGCCATGTGTTAATTTTTATTTTTAATATATATAAATAACTACGATTTTAACCGAATTACGAAAGTAAGCATTATTTCTTGAATTCACCCTTTCATAAAGTAAAAATCGCAACTTTTTATATCTTTGTCCGACAATTGAAAGGATATGGAAAACTTTGACCTCTATTTCGAAATATTCGCCGCAATGATGGGCATCGCATACGTAACACTGGAAGTGCTGCAAAAGCGCTCTATGTGGGTGATGCTATTCATTACATCGATATGCTATGGAATAGTATATTTCATCACCGGACTTTACGCTATGATGGCACTGCAATTTTACTACATCTATATGGCCATCAGCACCTTTATCATATGGGGTAGAAGCTCCCGGACAGGGGTCAAGTCAGATCAGAATGACTCCGGCATCCAGGTACGCAAACTCAATCCTCGTGTTGCCCTGGCAAGCATCGGGGTCAGCGCACTTGCTTTCATAGCACTCGGATTCATATTCGGACTGACGGACAATCCCCGCCCCTGGGTGGATTCGGCTGCCGCAGTGCTAAGTATGCTCGCCACTTATTGGCTTTCGAAGAAATACATTGAGCAATGGTATGTATGGCTTGTATGCAATGCCATCTCCATTTGGCTCTACATTTCACAGGGAATGTGGCCCACAATGATTCTATACATTGCATACACATTAATGTCAATAATAGGCTTAATTTTGTGGAAAAAGAAAGGAGTAAGACTTTCAGAATAACTTATTGCCGCTATTGACTATTTTCTTTATTTTTGTCCTATATCAGAAATAAAATGACATGAGACGAATAATTGCATTTGCGACATGCATCGCAACCCTCTTTATTTCATTTTCCGCAGAAGCGGCAAAAGAGAAAAAATTGACACTCAATTCCCCCGATAACCGCACAATTATCACTGTCACCGTCGGTGAACAGATAAAATGGTCGGTGATGCACGATGGCAAGGAAGTCATAGCACCCTCATCCATTTCGATGGAAATCGAGAGCGCAGATGGCAGTAAAACCTTTAACTGGGGTGATGGCAGCAGACTTAGAAAGGTCAGTCGCACCACATCCGACCGCACAATCATCTCACCGATATATAAGGCATCAAGCGTCAAAGAGCACTACAACCAGATGGAACTCTCCTTCCGTCAGGACTTCGGGATCATCTTCAGAGCTTATGACGATGGAGTGGCCTATCGCTTCTACGGAAACAAGCTCAAAGAGGGTGACAAGGTGAAGGCCGAACGAGCAGAATTCAACTTCGGTAAAGACCGTACCGTTTACATTCCTTACAGCACCGGCAATCCCAACCCTTATCAGACTTCATTTGAAAACAGATACGAAATAACGCCACTAAGTGGCTTCAACAAAGAGAAAATCGCCTTCTCACCGCTGCTGGTATGCCTTGATGGTGACTCTAAAGCAGTAATCACCGAATCTGATCTCGAGAGTTATCCCGGAATGTTCCTGGAAAAAAGCGGGGAACACTCGCTCAGAGGACGCTTTGCCCCTATCCCCTCAGCCATAGAGGTACATCCTACCAGATGTCAGGAACGCCCCACCGCATATAGCGATGTTTTGGCGATAATCCGCAGCAATAGCAGTAAAAAAGCCCCAAGGTTCTTTCCATGGAGAGCGATTGCCATCTCCAACAAGGATACGCAGCTTCCGGACAACCATTTGGTATGGCTGCTTGCTTCTGAAAGTCGTATAGAAGACATTTCCTGGATCAAGCCCGGTAAGGTAGCCTGGGATTGGTGGAACAATTGGGGAGTGACAGGAGTGGATTTCAAGGTAGGTATCAATACAGCTACCTACAAGAACTATATCGACTTCGCAGCTGCCAACGGCATTGAGTATGTGATACTGGACGAGGGATGGTCTCCTTCCAAAGATGGTGATATTATGAAAATAATCCCGGAAATAGATCTCGAGGAGCTCGTTAACTATGGTAAGGAGCGCAATGTGGAGTTGATGCTCTGGGCAGTAGCATTTACTCTCGATAAAAAGCTTGAGCAGGCCTGCAGCCACTATTCAGCGATGGGTATAAAGGGATTCAAGGTGGACTTTATGGACAGAGACGACCAGGAAGTGGTGGAACTCAACTATCGAATCGCAGAGGCCGCCGCAAGGCATAAGATGCTTATCAATTTCCACGGTATGTACAAGCCTGCGGGACTCAACCGTACCTGGCCCAATGTGATCAACTTCGAGGGAGTCTGGGGACTCGAGCAGATGAAATGGAGTAAGGAGGATATGGTCTCATACGATGTCACCTTCCCCTACATCAGGATGCTCTCCGGTCCGGTTGACTACACCCAAGGAGCAATGCGCAATGCCACGCGGCGCGAATATGTCCCAAACTACAACAATCCCATGAGCCAAGGGACACGCGCCCGTCAAGTAGCTGAGTATATAATCTTTGATTCACCGCTGGTGATGCTTTGTGACAATCCTACCATATACACCAAAGAGCAGGAAACTACCGACTTCATCACCGCCATACCTACCGTATGGGATGAAACAAGAGTACTTCAGGGAGAGTTGGGCAAGTATATAGTTACCGCCCGCCGAAGCGGCGGAACCTGGTATATAGGCGGCATTACCGACTGGGAAGCGAGGGATATCACCCTCGATATGAGCTTTCTCCTTAAAAGCGGCAAAAGCGCCGGAAAAGGCACTATAACTCTCTTTAGGGATGGTCCCAATGCACATCGTTCAGCACACGACTATACCATACACACCCTCAATGTAGTTGATTATATCGCCCGCAAAAGCACTCCCCTAACCATTCATCTTGCTCCGGGCGGCGGCTTCGCAATGGTGGTGGAATAAGATGTCTAATATGCCCCGAAATGGCGTTTTAAGGGAGTTTTTTGGCGAAAAGTACTTTTTTTTGCAAAATATTACTTTTATCCATACCTTTGCACCTCTTGATTCGCTAGCTCAGCAGGTAGAGCACATCCCTTTTAAGGATGGGGTCCTGGGTTCGAGCCCCAGGCGGATCACAAAAGACGGAGCGACCTTAGGGTCGCTTTTGTCTTTTGTGATCAGTCGCTTCGCTCCTTGTCTACCCCTCCTTTTGATGGTTCCCTTGGGGAACCAAAGTAGCGCAGAAGCGCTGCCTTCAGCTGCGCTGAATTAGAATGCGTGACCTTAAGGTCGCTTTTTCGTGTTACGAGGTGCGTGTTCCGCGGTGCGTGGTTGTATAAATCTTTAAAATGTGACACAAAAATCTTATTTTTGTACATGAATCTGAAAATGAGATTAAAGTTTAAGAATGACCAAACATCAAACCGTTACTCACCCGCTTCGGCCCCTTTTTCGAGCCGATTCAAAAATTTTGATTTTGGGTTCTTTTCCCTCTGTCAAAACCAGAGAATACGGTTTCTTTTATGGGCATCCACAGAATCGTTTTTGGCCTTTGCTTGAGCGGATTTTTGATGTTAAGCTTAGCACGGATATTGAAGAAAGAAGAGCCTTTATTTTGCAGCATCATATCGCCTTATATGATGTCATCTACCGGTGCGATATCATCGGCTCAAGCGACGCCAGCATTCAAAACGCAGTTCCCTCGAATTTAAGTCCAATTTTAAAAGAGGCGGATATAAAGCAGATTTTCTGCAACGGTGGGACTGCTTATCGCTATTATAAAAAGTATCAGGAGCAGCAAACCGGATTCAAAGCAGTTCAACTACCATCTACGAGTCCTGCCAATGCAAGATCTTCCATAGATGATCTCTATAACAGATGGAAAATCATTAAAGAATATTAATTAGAAATAATAAATACGATATAAAGCATTATCCTGAACATAATTTAGTGCCATAGTTCTATCTTGAATAAACAAAACAACAAAATAAAACAACCATGAAAACAACAAAGAAAATCTTAATAATGCTGGTTCTGTTCTTTATGACAGTAGCCGGAACCACTTTCTGTGGCAATAAGCAGCAAGAAGTAAATGTTAAAACTCTATTTGATATGCTTCCCTATGATGCTCTCCCCGAACATGTGGCATTGGGGGAACTTGACAGAGATGAGTATATTTGCGAATGCGATTATGAAAACGGCTACCTGGAATTGGCCGGCGGCCATTACGAATGGCAGATGTGTTATTGGAGTCTAGAAGACGGAAGAAAATTGGTTGCGGTAAACCAGGGCTTTGAAACGGGTCCCAGGCTTCTGTTTTTCTATTATGAAGAGGGAGAATTGCGCGAAGATGGAGATTATTTCTTGTGGGAGGATATAACCATAACGTTGGAAGATTTTGTTGATGTCTCTCAACTGCATCCTGATATAATAGATGATGTAAGAGAGAATGTCGAAAGCTTAAAGTATATACTATATTATCAATTACCACAAGAAGGTACAGCTATAAAAGTACATATTGACTATGAAGAAGTAATAGAAGATTTTGAGTCTATTCCTTACGAAGCATTTAAGGAGTTAACTCTCTCATGGATAGATGAAAAATGGGTAAAACAGTAAAATACCTATGAAAACAAAACTGATTATTATGACATTAGCACTCCTCTCCTCTCTCGGATGCACAAACGCACAGACAAAAGAATTGTCATCCGTGTCATACCACCGTTCCGGTATGCGTTTTGATGACTGCACCGATATTAGGGTTAACAAAACTGCGGACACCTATACCCTGGTTTTTGAAACAGGTCGCGACGAAAACAATACGATAAGTTTTGAGATAGAGAAAAGCGACTTTGATGAGTTAGCAACTATTGTTTTCGGTATGAGTAAACCACGCAAAGAACGCCATGGTTATGTCCGTGATTTAATGGAATCCCTTCAGGTATCATTTATTAAAAAAGGCAAGACTGTTTATCTAAATTATTCTATCAATCAACGCAAAGACAAAAAAACTGCGGAATTGGAGGAACAAGCAGTTGATTTGATGTATGATTGGATTGACAGGTACAAGAAACAATTCGAAATTCGCTTTAATTACTCTAAAGGTATTGCAACGCCTACGGCAATTTATACCCACGCAGAGCCTGCAGACTTGGTGAAGGATCTGGGAGAGTTTATAGAGCGTCTTGACCCGAATCGTGATGAGCAATGTGGCGGCACAAATTACTATTCCCATCGATGGCGTGCCTTAAAACCCGGTGTAGTTACCGTTTGGCTCCATGAATTGAGCTTAGGACACGACGACGTTAGTAATTTCCCAAAAGACTATGAACCCACCGCCTGCTACATCATCGATGAAAACCTGCATGTGCGCTATTCTAAAGAGGAAACGGAAGCAGCTCAGGAAAGATTTAAAAACCGCAAAAAAATACAATAGGAGAACAGAGTAATGCTTTTATTAGGAGTAGGAGAAGAACGAGGTTGGCTTATGTCAACATTTAATCTGACCTATCCGGTCGGATGGGACAAGATCTGCAAAGCTGTAAGTATGGCTTACGGGTATTACGATAAGGTAGAAGTTTTAGTAGATAACGAAGTAATCGACATTTCCTCAGCAGATGATATTTTGACACTCGATGAAGCCGGGACAATGACAATTCGCGGGATATCGACAATAATCAAAGCCCCGGTTATGATAACGTTTTTCAATCAGCTTCAAACCGTAAATGTTGCTGTGCCGTGTATGGCAGGTGAATTTGAGAAGGCTGATTATCAGAAGTTCAACATGTCGCTGGGACAATATATGGACAGCTTGGAGTTGGCAATGTATCGTTGATTTATTGTTGTGTTATCACATAGATATATTATGGAACTTATACTTGAAGATGACTCTACATCCGCCAAAAGCATGAAAAATTGCCATAAAATCATGTTGGATATTTTTGGTAACGATGTTCAGCTTGTCGAATATTGGGGGCCTGTTCAAATGTGTGTTTTTTATCTGGAATACCATTATTTGCCCTACGATTACAAGATAATAATGGAATGTGAACGCGGTTTTATTGTTATAGAAGTACAGAATAAAGCCGGTGATGTTTTCTGGCCCTTAATGCTATTCCCCAAAGCTAATTATTTTCATTATGCAGATGTCGAAAAGGATGTTCGGCAACTTGTAGAGTTGACTCACCAAGCAATAAAAGAAAACCTGATTATTTTCGAACCGGTCGGTACAACAAAATATTCAGAAACATGTTTACATTGTTTTGATATCAAAGAAGTTCATAACTTTATTTCACCGGAACTGTACGAAGAAACCATAGAATATATTAAAGAACTAATTGAAAAAGAAAACTTTATCTTCGTCGAAGGCAACTGTAACATAGGAGAACATAAGAAAGACGGGTATTGGATTGATGATATTATTTATCATGTTATAAAATGTCCGAAATGCGGCTGGGAATTCACTTGTATTGTAAACACATACAAAGGTGGCGGTTCATTTACAAGAGAACGATAAAATTAGATCCTTTTAAGTGAAATATGCACATAATAAAAACATTTAAAAACCATAATACCATGAAAAAGATTATTAAAAACTTTATAATGCTTGCACTGTTCGTAGTGATAGCAGCGGGAGCAACATCCTGTGCGAATACGCAGAAAGAAGTAGATGTAAAAACACTATTTGATTTGATGCCTTCAGAGGCATTTATCCTTTTACCTGCCGACACACCCGCCGAGCTGGAACAATATATCGCAATATGTGACAGTGAGAACGGATACCTTCGATTGGAATTTGAAGATCAGAGCTACTGGGAAATGTGCTATTGGGAATTGAATGAAGGTGGCAAATTAGTTGCAGTAAGTGGTATCGGAGCGCACTCTTTCTACCTCTATAACAATGGAGAGTTAAAGTCCACCACGGATTTTGGCATAACGGAAATGGAACGCGCAATAGAAAACAGTCTTGCAATGAATCCTTATGATAATTGGGTTTACTTTTACCTTCCCCGGTACGGAACTTCGGTTTACCTCTCTGTCAACAGTCAGGATCCCCAGGTATATAAATGGGAAAATGAGCAGTTTGTACAACTGAACGATTATCCCACCCGGAACAGCACACACCAGGGACTTGTGGAGGGATTTGCCGCAGCACTTATTAGTAACGATGCAGACCGTTGTTTACAATACATCCTGCCTAGTTATGTGTCGGAACAATGTATGAGAACTTTTGAGGGAAATAAAGAAGATTTTATATGTGATTTAATTGCAGGTGAAAATGAGCAAGGCCCCATAAAACCCGCAAAACTGGGCGACATCAAAACGGCAACCTACCGCTACACGCCCGACGACGGATTTGCCAATCACATTATTCTTCTCGAACTCAATGACGGCCGCTCCTACACCTATTACCCTAGTCTGGAAACGATTGAAATTTTCGAAATGCGTGAAAACGGAGAGAATGGAGAACTAATCACCAGAATCCCCTATATCACCGGTGGGGGAGTAGGTTAAGATGCAAATGGAGACTTTACCAATATTTGATAATTCTGCACTATAATAAGGGGTTTAGGGCACAAAACTCCAAGGCTTAAACCACAAAAGTCAGAAAAACAAATAATTAATTTTCCGGGGTAAACAAACGAACAGTATATCTGTTGGTCTTCCAGTAGCCACCGGAAGAAGAGGAGGTGTCGCCACTTCTGAAAATCATGGCAAACGCGAAGTCCGTGCCCTTTTTCGTTGATGACCAGAAATAGCCATTAGTGCCTAAATATTTACGTGAGCTGACTTCATAGTAACCGCTTGCGGGGAAATAACGAACTACGTCGTTTTCGTTGCCGCTATTCCAGAAGGTACCGTTGTTAACGGTGATGCTATCAATTATTATGAAAGGTGCTACATTGCGAGAGGTAATCTTCATATGAGTATTATTACCGTCGCTTAGATACTCATATTTCCAGGCGGAGACCATATCGGTTCCCTTGTACCGAAGAGCGTAAGAAACATCGTTTCCTGTATTGTAAAAATCGCTTGTCATACTGATGCTCTCACCTTGAACTATAACATTCTCACTAATACCATAATGAGAAGATTCCGCTTTGAAGGAAACATACGTAACATTACTGCCACGCTTTGGAACGATACCATACCACTCCTCTATACTCGGCAGGTGATAACCGGAAATATTGATAGTTCCTGTATTATCCCAAGTGAAGTAACCACTCACATCGCAAGCAGTTAAATCTGTCACGAAGCCGTTACCGGCAGGATTTACATTATACTCGGCAACAAAACTGAGCGGGTTGATTAACTCTTTTCCTGTCCAACCGCCGGTTACCGTACCTGTATAGCGATTTCCGGCGGTGTAGTTCTTGCCGTCGGCACTTGTGGCACTCCACTCATACGGCTGCTCTCCGAGCAGTGTTATTCTCACCTTTCCGTTTGCAGCGATATTCGTCACGAAGAGAGGGTCAAAAGCGAGGAAAGCGGTAATACTACTTACGGCAGCAGAAAAAGTTACTCCGGAAACATTAAGTGGAACGGATTTGAAGACTCCCGATGCAGTCTCCACCATATAAATCAGTTGATCCAGTTCTCCAACCTCTTGCGGAATACCACTTAGATTCAATCTGATTATGCTGCTACGTAAGGTTAAGGAAAAGGCGTTATTTGTGGCCTTGGCCACTGTGTCACTTAAAAATAGCTTATCTCTGAGATGTGCCGTCGAATTGTTTCCCTCCTGTGTCTGTTGCCAAAAGTAGGCGGGAAATTGTAAATTGCCGTTATTATCCAGCGTAATGACATTCCCGGGATAGTAGGCCTTGTAGGTGGTGGCACCCGGTACCTCTGTTCCCTGAAAACTATCGCCTCCGGTCCAGTGAAATTTCTTGCTTCCCTTATAAGTCGTGCCATCATATCCGGCAAGCAGGAGTGTGTCGCCGGTCTGCCATGAAAGGCTGCGATCGGTGTCATCGTATGCCACACGAGTCTCCGGTGGGATGGTCGCGCTAATGGTTACTATCTTTCCCTCTTTATAATCAAGTTCAAGAGGAGGTTCCCGCGTACAACTCGCCCCCAATACGGCAAGTAATGCGATAATGAATAGTTTGGATTTCATATCTATTGTTTTCAGAATAGTGGCCTTTAGTTTATTGTTAATTCCTCATAACTTGGAAGCAATGCGGGTTTATCACTTTATTGTATAGTACATAATTTGGTAAATGCAATTGATTAGTCGGTGTTGACGAAGAGACGAACCGAATACTCTAAGAGCTGATCGTCTCTGTGAAATTGAACGACAGTAGGGCTGAAGTACATACAATAATATAAATGATCATAAGTTTGATGTATGTACTTGGTAGAGGACCAGAAGTTGCCGCCCGTGCCCACAATATTTGTGGAGCCTGAACTCATCCAACCACTAGCCGGAAAATAACGAACAACATCGTTCTTAGTGTTGGTAGTCCAGTACTCCGCATTGGCGATATCACCAATAGTAACAGAGGGTACTACATTACGACAAGTAACCTTCAGATGGCAGTTGTTTGTATTATAGTTAAGATACTCATATTTCCAGGCAGAGAGCATATCGGTACCCTTGTAGCGAAGAGCATAGCTGGGAGCCGGATTGGTTTCAGTTCCGACATTGCGATAATCGCAAGTCATGGTTATGTTCTGATTCCTAACTGTGACATACTCGGTAATATTATTTTTATCAACTGTAGTCTTGAAGAAAACATAACCATACGCCTCCGGCACAATACTTCGCCACTCTTTTCTGCTCGGCAGGTGGTAACCGGGAACAGAGATAGCATTGGCTTGTTCCCAATTGAAATAACCACTGCCTGTACAAGAAGTTGAATCCCCCACGAAGCCTGTACCGGCAGGATTTACATTATATTTGGCGACAAAGCTTAATGGGTTGATCATCTCTTTCCAACCACTGCTCACAGTACCCGTATAGCGATGTCCCGCGGCATACTCTTTCCCGTCTGTAACGGGCTTACTCCACTGGTATAATTTTTTGCCGGATAGTGTTACCATTACCTTTCTGCCGGCATTGATTTTCATCTCAACAGGGTCAAAAGCGAGGAAAGCGAGCAGGCTGTGTTTAGCGAGCGAGAAGGTAACGTTGGTTACATCAAGTGACACGGATTCGAATACTCCCCATGCAGTCTCTACCGTATAAACCAATTGATGGAGCTTCCCTACCTCTTTCGGAACACTACTGAGATCCAGTTTGATGATGCTGCTCTTCAAGGCCAAGTTAAAGATCTGAGTGATGGAGTGAGCCTCTTCGTCGAATAATAGCAGCTTGTTACGAAGATGCGCAGTTGTACTATCTCCATTCTGTCTCTGATCCCAGAAGTTGTCGGGAAGTTGTACATTGCCGTCATTATCCAGCGTGATGACATTCCCGGGATAGTAGGCCTTGTAGGTGGTGGCCCCCGGTACCTCTTCTCCGGAAAAAGTGCAACCG
This sequence comes from Bacteroidota bacterium, assembly GCA_029567375.1. Lineage (GTDB taxonomy): Bacteria > Bacteroidota > Bacteroidia > Bacteroidales > UBA932 > Cacconaster. Next base: position 15,018 of record JAKQLB010000182.1, read on the forward strand.
GTTCCGGTCCAGCCAAATTTCTTTCTTCCTATATAAGTCGTGTCATCATATCCGGCGAGCAGAAGCGTGTCACCAATCTGCCATGAAAGTTTGAGAGTTGTGTCATTGTAGGCGACGCGGGTCTCCGGCGGGATCGTTGCGCTGATAGTAACGAGCTTTCCCTCTTTATAATCAAGTTCGGGAAGAGGTTCCCGTGTACAACTTATCACGGATAAGGCTAGTAATGCAATAATATATAGTTTTAATTTCATAACTGTTCTTGTTTAATCGGATGACCGTTAGTTTATTGTTAAATCTTCATAACTTGGGGACAATGCAGGTTTGTCACTTTATCGTATAGTACATAATTCGATGAAACTCACGCTTAATCGTAGAAGAGACGAACCGAATACTTATTGGACGTCTTGTAGGCGTACATTTGTACGGCGCCAGAGGTGAAGTACATAATGTAGGCTTTATTATTAGTGTTGTATGTGGAGGACCAGAAATAACCTGTCCTGCCTACATATTCATAGTCACCTAAAGTTTCCTCTCCACTCGCCGGAAAATAACGAACTACATTGTTGCCGATAAACCAGGCACCCGGTTTGGCAACATCATCGATAGTAACGGATGGCACTACATTACAACAAGTAACCTTCAGGTAGCAGTTGTTTGTATTATAGTTAAAATACTCATATTTCCAGGCAGAGAGCATATCGGTACCCTTGTAGCGAAGAGCATAGGCGGGAGCAGGATTAGTTGAACTTCCGACACTGCGATAATCGCAGGTCATAGTTATGTTCTGATTCCCGACTGTGACATGCTCTGTAATATTATTTTTATCAACTGGATTCTTAAAGAAAACATAACCATAAGCCTCAGGCACAATACTTCGCCACTCTTGTCGGCTCGGCAGGTGGTAACCGGGAATGTTCTTATTTGTATTGAAGCGAGTAACCGCATCACTCCAAGTAAAGTACCCACTTACGTTGCAAGCAGTCAAATCCTCCACGAAGCCTGTTCCGGCAGGATTTACATTAGATTGTGCAACATAGCTGAGTGGGTTGACTACCTGTGTCCAACCGCTGCTAACTGTGCCTGTATAGCGCTTTCCTGCAGCATAGCTCTTTTCTTGTGTAACTGCATCAATCTTCCACATATATAACCTATCCCCGTAGAGAGTTATTCTCACTTTTCCGCCGGAGATGACCTTCGTAACTTCTGTGGGGTCAAAAGCGAGGTATGCGGTAATACTGCTTACAGTAGGAGAAAAGGTAACCTCTGTCACACCAATCGACACGGATTTGAAGACTCCCGTTGCTGTCTCTACCGTATAAGTCAGATGATACAGCTCCCCGGCATGTTCCGGAATACCGTTAAGATCCAACTTGATGATGCTGCTCTTAGCACTTAGGGCAAAGGTCTGAGTGATAGGCCTTGCCGTCTCATCAAATAGGAGCAGTTTGTTACGGAGATGCCCCGTCGTACCATCTCCGTTCTGTGTCTGTTGCCAGAAGGCAGCTGGAAGTTGCACCTCTCCGGTAGTTTCATCCAGCGTGACAGTTGCAGGATAGTAGGCCTTGTAGGTGGTGGCACCCTGTACCGTTGTTCCGGTAAAGACATTGCCGGTTTCCGTCCAAGTAAAAGTGGATTCTCCTATGTAAGCATTGCTTACATCATATCCGGCCAGCTTGATTTTGTCGCCGGGCTGCCATGAGAGACTGCGATCGGTGTCATCATATAACACGCGAGTCTCCGGTGGAATGGAGGCGCTTATGGTAACTATCTTTGCCTCTTCCTTCTCAGGCTCGGGAAGAGGTTCACGTGTACAACTTATCACGGATAAGGCTAGTAATGCAAAAATATATAGTTTGGATTTCATATTTATTAATTTTCAGGCTGGTGACCTTTAGTTTATTGTTTATTATTAATTTCTCATAACTCAGGAACAATTTAGGATTGTCACCCTATTGTATAGTACATAATTCGATAAAACTCCCGCTTAATCGTAGAAAAGACGAACCGTGTTCTTGAAAATTTTAGGTGTGTTGTTCGAGTAAGCTCTATCGGTGTTGAAGAGCATGTACCATGCATAAGAGTTGTTACTGCTATGCGCTGTGGAAGACCAGAAGTAGCCTCTTTCACCTTGATAGCTGGAGGAGCCATAGCCACCTGCAGGAAAATAACGAACAATATCCTTCTCGGTGCCGGAAGTCCAGAATGATTCCTGAGCGATAGCACCAACTGTTACGGAAGTTGCTACCTTTCGAGAGATAATCTTCATATGGGTATTATTGCCGTCTGCTATATACTCATATCTCCAGGCAGAGTACCAAACGGTATTCCTATAGCGAAGAGCGTAAGAGATATTGTTGGGAGTGGTGCGAAAATTGCCATACACATTGAAGAACTCACTTCTAACTTTGACAGACTCATATACATTATCATAAGAATATTCAGTCTTGAAGTGAACATAATAACCTGTTTTAACATATTTTGGGACGATACCAAACCACTCGGAATCGCTCGGCCAGTGATAGTTTACCCCACCAATAGTTGTTGTATTGTTGAACAGATCAAAGGCTTCACTCCAAGTGAAATAACCGCTGCCCGAGCAAGAGGTTAAGTCAGTCACGAAGCCATCACCGTCTTGTGTTACATTATACTCGGCAACATAGTAGAGCGGAGTGGTTATATCTGCCCAGCCGCTGCTTACTGCACCTGTATATCGATTTCCAGCGACATAATCTTTTCCGAGAGCAACACTCTGACTCCACTGGTACAATTTATCGCCTTTCAGTCTTATGATTACCTTGCCGCCTGCAACGGTATTAGTCATTACAGTGGGGTCAAAGGAGAGAAAAGCGGTCAAACTGCTTGTAGAGGCCGAGAAAGTAACGCCGGTCACATCAAGCGGTACGGATTTGAAGACTCCAGGCGCAGTTTCTACCCTATAAATCAGTTTTCTAAGAGCTCCTACTTCTTGCGGTATTCCGCTGAGATTAAATTTGATGATACTGCTCTTAGCAACCAAATTAAATATCTGATTGATTGAGTGAGCCTGTTCGTCGAACAATAGCAGTTTGTTGCGCAGATGCACCGTTGTACCATCTCCGTTCTGTGTTTGTTCCCAGAAGTTGTCGGGAAGTTACACGTCTCCGGTGGTTTCATTCAGCGTTATGGCACCCGCGGGATAGTAGGCCTTGTACGTTGTGGCACCAGGTACGTCCGTCCCCTGAAAACTATCGCCTCCTGTCCAGTGAAATTTCTCGCTTCCCTTATAAGTCGTACCATCATATCCGGCCAGCAAGAGTGTGTCACCGGTCTGCCATGTGAGGCTGAGATCGGTGTCATCATATAACACACGTGTCTCAGGTGGGATAGTTGCACTGATAGTCACGATCTTACCTCCTTCCCTCTCAGGTTCGGGAAGAGGCTCACGGGTACAACCAGCCACCAACAAGGTAAGTAGTGTAATAATAAATAGTTTGGATTTCATACTTGCTTGTCATAGGTATCCGGTGAAAATCCGGACGGATTATTATAAAATTTAACAATTACAACATAGTATGTTAGGTTAAATCATCCGGTTCATTGACTATATTGTAGTTAGGGTTTTACAAAGAGGTTTCTTGAGGCAATTCGGTTCCGTTTTTATCTATTTTTGGAATACCGAAAAATCGAAATAGACCATCTTTAATACTTGTGTTGTGGTTTCATCCGACTTTACGTCAAAAAGCATCTGATCGGGATTGGGCGGTCCCATCTCGGAGACCGTATTGTTGGAGAAAGCATATCCTTCGGCAGGTATTCCCATTATTCCCAAGTCTATCTTTTGATTCTCATTTTCATCGTGATAAGCTATAATGATATACTGACCTTCAGGAAGCGATTCCATATTCCAAATGGCAGAGTTGTTTTCGATAGATAGAGCTACTGTTTGAGTTGACTCATGTTTGGAAAAGCTCTCCTTGCCGTCGAACAGGGCAACCATAACTTTACCCTCATTGCTTTTCAGGTTTTCAAAGCGAACGATCAGCTTTCCGTTTTGGGCATACATCTGGGCAGCAAAAAGAATAATAGTGGTAGTTAGTAATAATAAGCGTTTCATTTTTGTATTATTTACGAGTTATAAATTCAGATATCCTTTTAAGGATTCAACATATTTTTCGAAGGCTTTTATGCCTACTTCTGTAATTTTGCATACGGTGCGGGTTCGTTTTCCTACAAATCCCCTTTCAACTTCAATATAACCCGCTTCACTCAACTTGTCTATTTGCACACTCAAGTTTCCCGAGGTGGACTTGGTTCGTTCTTTCAAATAGACAAAGTCGGCCTCTTCAGCAGATAGCAATATGGACATAATTGCCAACCTGAGTTCGGAATGAAGTAAGGGGCCAAGTTGTTTGAACATAATTTTTCTGTAGTTTGAAACTGTCAATTAATACATAAATTGAAATCAGGAATAGTGGTAAATGATAAACTCCAACAAAAACGGTTGAAGGATTGAAGAAGCTCATCATATTCCAAAATCCTATGATCGTTCCCGAAATTCCTGTCATCCTATATACCGGCAAACTGATTGCAGGCTTACAGTAAATAAGAATAATCAAAAAAATGGGGGTCATAGAGCAAAATTGCAGGGATTGAGCCACATGTCCTGTGAAAAAATAGAGCGGATTGAAATCGGGTGTCCCAGAAAAATCCATTGGCCACCAAAGACAAAATAGAGCAACAATTATAAGCCAAGCATTCTTTTTGTTAAAATTATTAAATGTGTAACTGTTTTTGTTACTCCTAACATCACTCAGCCATACAAAAGATGTCATAAGGCACAAAATAATATTGGACAAGATCATACTTAAGCCGAACTGATCGGTTATGGCGATATTTTGGACTAGAGCATAGACTGAATACGAGATGCCGACAAATATTGTGAATGCTTTTCCAACCCGATTTTTAAAGAAAAACAAGCCCACAAAAAAAATCAAAACCACTATCTGAAACAGGGTAGAATATGGCAGCAAGTTACGCACAAAAGAGTTGGATAGCGTGGCGTTTACGATATTGCCAATATTTTGAGCTACGAAATCTTTTGCGGCGTAAGGTGGCAATATGAAAGCCATTATAAACATGACAACCAAAAACCACCGAGATAAAATAAATTTTTGTGGTTTCATTTCTTACGACCTTTCCAATTTAAAATATGCCCCGGAATAACTTGTACTAAAAGGAAAAGGGCTGCAAATACGAGAATTGAATCGAGAGTATTGCCCAATATCAGGCAAAATATTGACAAAAACATTCCTGCGAATCCTGAGCATATTAAGGGTAAGAAACTGATAATCAGCCCAGTAATGGCTGACCCAATACTGATGAGCATGATTACCATAAATAGTATTGGAAAGCCTTCTATGAGGGTGGCAGCCGGTGCGGGAAGAAAAGCAGCAATTCCAACGACAATCCATACATACATGATTACTTTGTCAAGGTATGTTTTTACTCCTTTATTCTCTTTTTGCATAGTTATTGTCATTGCCGTAAAACCAATTGAAGGAATCAGGAACCATAATAAATTCCAGTAATCATTTCCGGTTGACTTGAGCATATACCAAACCAGGAGCGAAACCAGTACGGTTGTATAGCCCCAAATAAGAAATGGTATCCCATTCCCTTTTTCAATACGCTGTTGCGTGTTGCGGATCATTTGAGTGATGAGTTCCAAACTCTCTTTCTCATTCAGTTGTTTTTCTTCCATTTGGATAAATATTTAAAGTGTTATTTGTTTAGTTCATTATTAAAATTTGACACAATATAAATCGGTTTATTTTATAAACCAAATAATTTGACAAAAAAACAACTTTTTTTCAAAAAATTAGTTTCAAGGATAATTTGTGGAACTTATAATGGGTTTTGTTTTATATCTTTACCATTATTACGTCAGAAAACCCCAAATTTATTATGAACTACAATAAGCGTATATTATCTATCCTTATCGTTTTTTTAATGTCATCTTTCTCTTGTTTAATGGCTCAACAAGTAGGAACTACTAATAATTCATCCGATAGCTTAGCCCATCAGAATGATTCTTTAAATAGAGCATTACTTCAAGATTATAAAAGTCGTCTCTTGGAAATGGACTCTCTCCGCAGATTGGATTCAATAAAACAGGTGAAACTTGAAGAACAACTGGCTTCCCTTAAGACTACAGACAATCTGAAAATAGAGGACATCCAAAGACAACTTGCCGATATTCAGAGAAGAGAAACGGACAGAATTGCACGGGAGAAAGCAAGGGTTGATTCCCTCCGTAGCGTGGCGACAGCATATCCTATAATCGGTGTGCTAAATGATACCATTTTCTCATTATATGCACGTCTCGGTTCATTCACTCCTAAGGAAAGGGCTGAGAATATCAGTGCTCGAATAGAAATTTTGTACGATGATGATTTTATGAATCCCGATTCACTTTATATAGCGATTTCCGAAAACTATCGGGATATTATGTATCAAGACAAAATTATAATGAGTGTAACAGAAACCGATGCTATTTGGAATAATGCATCCATAGACGAAGTTGCTCAAGATTATTTGCAAAGGATACAGACTTCCATTAAAAATGCGCGTACGGAAAAGAGTTTGCCACGTTTACTTACCAGAATAGGCTTGGTCATTCTTACATTAGTAGTTCTGATTTCGATGATATTCGGTGTAAACAAGCTTTTCAGATTTTTGAATAAATATATTCAAGAGAAGAAAAAACATTGGTTCAAAAATCTGAAATATCGCGATTATACCTATTTGTCCGCCGAGCAAGAGATAAAACTGGTAAGCAAATTATTCAATTTTTTACGTTGGGTAACGATAATAGTGTTGCTTTTCCTCGTTATTCCTATAATATTCAGCATTTTCCCATTTACAAGAGGTTGGGCGGATATGCTCTTTGGGATGATATGGAAACCTGTTAGGAAAATGTTGTTCTCTTTTTGGAATTATCTTCCCAATCTTTTCACAATACTTATAATATATATTGTGTTTAAGTATTTAGTTCGTCTGATTCGTTATTTCTTTAAAGAGATTGAATCAGGGAAGCTAAAAATTAGCGGATTTCATAAAGAGTGGGCTTTGCCTACGTTTACCATTATTCGTGTGCTGCTTTATGCATTTGCGTTCATTATGATATTTCCATATTTGCCTGGCTCCGACTCTCCTATATTTAAAGGTGTTTCCGTATTCTTAGGATTGTTGGTATCCTTGGGATCCTCGTCGGCAATTGCCAATATGGTAGCAGGTTTGGTAATAACGTATATGCGTCCATTTGCAATTGGCGACAGAATTAAAATCAACGATATTTCAGGTGATGTTATAGAGAAAACGATTTTGGTAACACGGTTAAAAACAATTACCAACGAAGAGATAACCATTCCCAATTCTGCCATATTGACGGGAAATACAATCAATTACAGTAGGTTTGAAAAAAATCCGGGATTGATTCTCAGTACCATAGCCACAATAGCCTACGACGTGCCCTGGAAGAAGGCACACGAGATGTTGATCGAAGCCGGTTTGCGTTGTAAAGATGTGCTGCGGGAACCTAAGCCATATGTCATTCAATCAGCACTGAATGAATTTTATGCATCATATAAGATACATGTTTATATAAATGACGCAAAACTTCAATTAAAAGTACTATCGGAACTTCACGGGCACATTCAAGATGTTTGCAACGAAAATGGAATAGAACTTATTTTGCCGCACTATTTGGCACATCGTACTGCACAACATATGGTTATGAATCCTGAATATATACCAAAAGGCTATAAAGGTCCTGCATTTGACGTGAAGGTGAATATTGAGGATAAAAGTGATGGTAAAAGCAAGAGTAAATAAAAGATTGTTTAACTTTGAATAATTAAAATGAGATAATATCATGACAACGGAAGAGATAAATAAACATGATGAACGCGAACTGTTGCTTGACTCTATTCGCGATTTCAACGAGAGGGAATATATTCCCAGACAAGAACTTTTTGAAGGCTTGAAAGGAGAGCAAAAACCGCATACCCTGTTTATCGGATGTTCCGATTCACGTGTGGTTCCGCACATGTTGACAAACAGTTTGGCCGGAGATCTTTTTGTTGTACGCAATATAGCCAACCTTGTTCCTTTCTATGAAACTGAAACTAAAAAATTCGTGGCCACATCTGCCGTAATAGAATACGCTGTATTAGAACTCAAGGTTGAAAATATAGTGGTTTGCGGACATTCAAACTGTGGTGGTTGCGGAGCTCTCTATATGGGGAAAGAGTTGGATAAACTGCATCATACGAAAAAATGGCTCGAACTTGCTCAGCCGGTAAAAGAGATTGTGGAAGAAAAAATAGCCAAAAAGAAAATTCCTTTGGAAAAACGCGAAGAATATACGGAGAAAATGAATGTCGTGCTTCAATTGCGCCATTTAATGCGTTACCCCTATATTCGGTCACGCGTAAGAGCAGGCAAACTAACCTTATATGGATGGTACTACAGCATTGAAGAGGGACGTATTTACAATTACGATAAGAAGAGCAGAAAGTTCATTAAGGTGGAGTAACAAAAAATCCCCTCTGCTTCATTTACAGAGGGGACCGACGTGGTCCCTCAGGGGCTCGAACCCTGGACCCCAACATTAAGAGTGTCGTGCTCTACCAGCTGAGCTAAGAGACCTTTTTCCCATTTGGGAGTGCAAATGTAGATATATTTTTTGCTTCTACAAAATAATTGCAACATTAATCACTCCTTGGCGGAGAAAATCCTATCTACTGAAGATTCGAATGCCGCAATGTCCTCATCGGTTGTATCCCACGAGGTTACAAGACGCGCCTCCCCTGCTTCTTCGTTCCAGTAGTAGAAGAAATATTCCTTCATCAGTTCCTCCAGAAAATCCTTAGGCGCATAGAAGAAGAGTTGGTTGCTCTCGGGCTTTTGCGAGAGCCGAATCTGAGGATATTTCTGTAGCACTTTGAGCAGCTTTAACGCCATATTATTGGCGTGAAGGGCATTGGTGCGCCATAATCCTTCGCCCAGGTAGGGTAGAAACTGTGCAGCCAGATAGCGGTGCTTTGAGGCCAGTTGTGCCGATTGCTTGCGATAATACTTTATATTTCCGGAAATTTCCGGGAGGAAACTGATTACCGCCTCCCCCATCATCATACCATTCTTCGTCCCGCCAAAGCTGAGGATATCCACTCCCGCATCAACCGTCATCTCTTTGAAGGTGCAATCCAGCGCTACACAGGCATTAGCCAGCCGTGCACCATCCATATGGAGAAAGAGCCCGTAAGAGTGAATGAAGTCGGCCAGCCTCCTTATCTCTTCCACAGTATAAAGAGTACCCAGTTCGGTAGCCTGCGAGATATAAACTGCTCCGGGCTGTGAATGGTGGCAAACGCCAAAATTATTGAGGTGGGGAGCTACCAACTCAGGGGTCAGCTTGCCATCAGGAGTCACCACAGGAATTAGAGGACAACCGCTCATTTTTGCAGGAGCTCCACACTCATCCACAAAGATGTGCGCAGTAGCAGCGCAAATGATGGAGTTGAAGGAACGAGTCACTGCCTGAAGTGCTACCGAATTGGCTCCCGTACCGTTAAAAACCAGAAATGGGGTAGCGTTCTCGCTGAAATATTCCTTTATCAATTTTTCTGCGGCTTCACTACACGGATCATCACCGTAACCTACCGCATGGTCTTTATTGGCTTTTATCAAAGCTTCCATCACGGAAGGATGGACGCCTGAATTGTTGTCACTTGCGAAACTTCTCATTTGCCGATATAAGCTTTAGCATCAGGAATGGCCTCTATGATTTTTTTTATACGGTTTTCATCGCTGGGATGCGTGCTGAGAAACTCCGGAATAGTAGGTCCGCCCTTCGCAGACATTGCCTGCCAGAAAATAGGGGCCTTATCAACGTCATATCCGGCTATGGCCATGATGATAAGTCCAATCCTGTCAGCTTCATACTCGTGCTTACGCGAATAGGGTAATACAACGCCAAGTTGTCCTCCAAGGCCGAATGCAATCTCGAACAATGCCTGAGTGGTATCCGATTTCCGGCCTGCCACAGAACTGAGTAGCGAACCTGCCATACTCATGAGATTTTGCTGGCTCATACGTTCATTTCCATGCTGAGCAACAGCATGAGCTATCTCGTGCCCCATCACCACGGCAATATAATCAGGGGTATTTGTAAATTTCATTATACCCTCATAAAAGACAATTTTGCCATTGGGAAGGCAAAAAGCATTTACCTCTTCCGACTGTACTAACTGAAAATCCCATTTAAGTCCCTGGAGATAATGTGTCGCGCCTACCGAGGTAAGATATTTTTCAAGGGCAACAGTCATTTTTCGGCCAACCTCCTGCACGGCCGCTTGCATCTGCTTGTTGGTAGAGAGTTTTGCTTTGGTCATAAACTCCTGATAGGATTGGTCTGACAGGGAAGAAATTTGTGAGTCTGAATAGAGCAGCACCCTTTTACGTCCCGTAAAGGCAACCGAGCTGCAGCCAATAGTCACCATCACCGCTACTACCGCATATGCTATCCATTTAAAATTGCGTTTCATAACAGATTATTATTTGTTTATATTTATTTCCAGAAAGAATCGATGTTGGTTTCCACCTTTTGGGCAAGATCTGCTCCTATTTTGGCAGGTAAATTGACAAAGAAGTCCACACCGACTTTCTTCTCAAGAGCGGATATGGTCATCGACTGTTTCATCATTGTAGTGTAGTCGTTGGAGTAGCCTTTGTGATCAAAATAGAAGGCAATACCCACAAAACCTTTGGTAGAGCCACCAATGGAGGCATTCTGCTTATAGCCCAAAAGCGCCTTATAGTAACCGGTAGGCACAGTAACCTTCTTCCCTTCGTTGTCATTGACAAACTCAGTACTACCTTCGATCACACAGCCGGTAACCACATACAGGGTGTCCAGGTTTTTCGACCAGTCACGTACCGTAGTTTCAAGAGTAGCCCAGATATTCTCGTTTAGGGCTCCTCTTTGAGGGGTTATGTTGGTGCCATAGAAGGTCTGGACATTGGCTTCATAAGAATAGCGGTCAGCTGAAGGGAGCTGATGTCCTCTCTGAAATGTCCCGCCGCTGTAGCCTCTCAGTAGTACCGGTTGATATTGACGTGGCACCTTGGGATTGAGGTCCCAGAGATCAGTCCGACTACCGGTGCTGATGAGTCCTCTATTGAGCGGATAAGCCACCCAGTGAGCTACAAGTGCCTTGGGGTCCCAGTAGAATGAGTAATTGCGGCCATACTTTCCTCCGATGGTGGCGCTATGGGTAATGAAGTAGAGTCCATCACCCTCCTTTGTAGCAGGAAGCTCGAGCCAATTGGTCAATTTGTCACTCTTAAGTTCCGTGGCTATGCCGTCAATCTTATCCGAACCCTTCTGCGAGAAGTTGTGTTGTACACGTTCGCCCGCACTACTTAGTGTCAAAATACAGTTACGTGCATCCTGTGAATCGTTCGCATCCCAATTTAACGCTATATTATTGGAATTTCCGCTGCCACGCAATGAGATTTGACGATCATTGGAGGAATAAGAAGTGAGCCATACCCAGTCGGCAGATGCAGTGCTGGAACTCTCGATAGTCAAAGTCCAGTCGCCTGAAGCCTTAATGGATATAAACTGGCTGCCTGCCGTATATTCAGCCTCCGGCAACAGTATGGAAAGTGAAAGTTCTTCCTTGGGCTTGCAACATGAAATAAGTAGCGACGATAGCAAAACAGCCGCTAGAAATGGTATTGGATTATTCTTGATTCCGGGAAATTTCATATCTATATTTTTCTGTTCTTTTGCTTCAGAGGAGTATTAATGCAACTATCCACACTATTACCCTACAAATATATTCATAACTGTCATTTTTTCACCTAGCACACAGTGATTCTTTTACATTTCTTCAAATAACCAGCTATTGGCTCTTAATTCTTAATTCTGTATTCTTTATTGCTAATTGCACCACCCTCCATCTACACACTACATACTACCCTCAGTCTCTCCTGAATATGTCTCTCGTATAAACCTTTTCACGAACGTCATCCAGCACACTGTCATAACGATTGGCTATAATGGAATGGCTTCTGGACTTGAATTCTTCAAGGTCATTTACCACCTTGGAACCGAAAAATGTGGTTCCGTCCTTGAGAGAAGGCTCGTATATGATAACCGTTGCCCCTTTTGCCTTTATACGCTTCATGACACCCTGTATTGAACTCTGACGGAAATTATCGGAATGTGCCTTCATGGTCAAACGGTAAACTCCAATGATACATTCACGTTCCCGTGTTGCGTCATAAGCGGAATTGGCCACATAGTAGCCTGCCATCTCAAGTACTCTGTCGGCAATGAACTCCTTCCTGGTTCTGTTGGATTCCACTATCGCACGCATCAGATCCTGCGGAACATCTGCATAGTTGGCCAGCAATTGTTTGGTATCCTTAGGCAAACAATACCCTCCATAACCGAAAGAGGGATTGTTGTAGTAGTCACCTATGCGCGGATCAAGACTAACACCGTGGATTATCTCCCGAGTATCGAGCCCCTTCATCTCTGCGTAAGTGTCCAGTTCATTGAAAAAAGAGACTCTGAGTGCCAGAAATGTGTTTGCAAAGAGTTTGACCGCCTCAGCCTCAGTATATCCCATGAAAATAGTTGCTACATCGGGCTGGAGGGAGGCTTCATTGAGAAGAGAGGCAAATGTGCGAGCCGCCTTCATAAGTCCGGGATTGCTTTTATCGGTCCCAACTATTATTCGGGAGGGATAAAGATTATCATAAAGGGCTTTGGATTCCCGGAGAAACTCCGGTGAAAACATTATGTTGTCACAATCATGTTTTTCACGCACCTGCACGGTAAATCCAACCGGAACGGTACTCCTGATGACCATCATTGCATCGGAATTATATTTCATCACGGTTTGAATGACCGTCTCTACTGCCGAAGTGTCAAAGAAATTTAGTTTTGAATCGTAATTGGTAGGAGCGGCTATCACCACAAAATCGGCATCCTTATACGCCGTTTCGGCATCGAGCGTCGCCGTAAGGTCGAGATCCTTTTCAGCAAAATATTTCTCTATATATTCGTCCTGAATGGGCGACTGCCTGCGATTGATCATTTCCACCTTTTCGGGAATAATATCCACCGCTACTACAGTGTGACGCTGGCTCAATAATGTTGCTATCGAAAGTCCGACATATCCTGTACCTGCTACTGCAATTTTCATATCTGTTATCTATTTTATCAATTATTTTTCTAAATAAAAATCCTTGTACCACTCTACGAATGCACGTAACCCCTTGCGTATCGTTGTCGAAGGCTTGAAGCCAAAATCCCTCTCCAGAGCAGAAGTATCTGCAAATGTTACCGGCACATCACCTGGCTGCATAGGCACAAACTCCTTGTGCGAATCAAAATCATAATCGGCAGGTAGCACCTCTGCTCGTACTAATTCCTCCTGAAGAACGGCAATGAAATCGAGCAGATTTTCAGGAGAATTATTACCAATATTGTAAATAGCATAAGGAGGAATAGGAAGTCCGTCTTCCCCAACCGACCTCTCAGGAGCCTTCTGCATAACTCGGGCCACACCCTCCACTATGTCATCTATATAAGTAAAATCCCGCTTACAGTTGCCATAGTTGAATACTTGAATTTTTTCCCCTTTTACCAATTTGTTCGTGAAATCAAAATAGGCCATGTCTGGACGACCGGCAGGACCATAAACCGTAAAGAACCGCAATCCTGTGGAGGGGATATCGTAAAGTTTGGAATAGGAATGTGCCATAAGTTCATTGCTCTTTTTTGTGGCACCATAGAGCGATACCGGATTGTCAGCCTTATCTTCTGTCGAATAAGGTACCTTTTTGTTGGATCCGTAAACCGAAGAAGAAGAGGCAAACACAAGGTGGTGCACACCTCCTTCGTAATTTTCGTATGAGTGCCGACAAGCCTCAAGTATATTATAAAAACCGATAACATTGGCCTCGATATAGGCATCAGGGTTGGTTATAGAGTAGCGTACGCCGGCCTGTGCTGCCATATTGACTACAATCTGAGGCTTGTATCGGTTGAAAACGCTTTCTATCAGTTCTTTGTCCGCAATGCTGCCTTTAATGAATACAAACTCTTTATACGAAGACAACTCCTCCAGCCTGACCT
>JAKQLB010000123.1 GCA_029567375.1 Bacteroidota bacterium
GAATTATAACGCCCGCGATGAGCGGACCGCCGAACGTCGCCAACGGCAGAGTGAGGGGACCGATGCGCTTTGGGCGCAAAGCTTGCTCCGCAAGCTTTGTGACCAGCATCGGCGGTCCGCTCAATCGCACAGTTAGTTTCACTTCTTGTTAATTAGAAGATTTCTCAGTAATTCACGATACTCAGAATGAATTCGATAGTTTTCCTTCTTTTCACCGGCAAAAGAACCTTTTGGAAACTCTATTACTTGCCTTAAATGAGGATTCTTTGGGTTTGTTAAGTATTGCGAAATATTGCTAAGATATCTGCCAGCTTGACTTGGCGAATCTCCGATATTTCTCTCAAAAAGTAATGTCTTGATCTCATCTCGCTGGAATATTTTATCTTCACTAAGTAAAATCTTAATGAATTCAATTAATCTGGGCGTTAAATCGGATGGCCTTTCTAAGGTTTCTAGTAATTTCTGCTTTAATTCTTCATCACATAACGAACCACGTTCGAATGATATTCCTCTTTTTGAGTGCCTTTGTTGCTCTCTTTGTCTTAATTCTTTCTTCTTTATGTAATCCTTAGCTTCTGGTAAAGGGATTAATATTTCAGGTTTAATGAATAAATATTTATGTTCGTCAATAAATGGAGTGAGTCTTATACAAGATATATCGATTTCATAATCTCTAAGCCAAAGCACTGCTGATAATACTTCTGGGTTATATTCTTTGGAGACGAGAATAATGCGTTGATTCTTATTTAATGTATCTAAATCTTCATCAATAAAAGATTCGATTCTATCATGAGCATCATCGTCATTTGTACCTAGATATTCTGCGTATACGCCGAATATTTCCTCTGTAGAAAAGCCTGAAATATAAGATGTGTATTTGATTGCTTGCCATTCAGTATCTTCTCCAGAATCATCACGCTTTAATTCGATAACAACTAAATTTCCGGATTTATCTACTGCAAGTAAATCTAATCTTTTTCCAGATGGCAAAACATATTCTTTTGCTATGATCACTACTGTCCGGTTTAAGACCATGATAAACACAGCTGTTTAGGCGCGTAAGAGTCTATATCTGAAAGTATAAGATCAGAAAATAGCGATTGGATGGGCTTCCGCTCAAACAGAGAAATGCTCAGGACCTGGAGAATTGTGTAGACGCTGTGCGTAATTTTCAGCTCCTTCTTCAAGATGGCCACGAGGACGTAAGTCGAAATTGCGATCCAAATCTGTGTCTTTACCGCATTATCAGAGGTTCCGTAGAATGCCTTTATCCGGAGATGCTGTTTGATCCATTTAAAGAACAGTTCCACCTGCCACCTTTTCTTGTATAGGAGCGAGATGGCAGTGGCTGGGAGGTCGAAGTTGTTGGTCAGGAAGGCAAGACGTTTTCCCGTGTCCGGATCGACATATCGAATTCGCCGTAAAACAGCGGGGTATTCCTTCGAAACGGACGGCCCGGTCAGCACTACGACGTGGTCGGAACGCACACCTGTGGCCCGATCCACCGGGATCGATTTCCTGCGTCGCAGCTGCGTGTTGCGCTTGGTGCGGGTTACGAAGAAGGCGGAGGCCTGATGAATTCCATAGAGCCTTTGGTAATCCAGGTATCCCCGATCCATGACGTAGAAGGCACCTGCCTCGAAGACCAACTGATCGAGGATATTGACGTCGTGGACACTGGCAGGTGTCACGATCACCACGTTTGGAATGTTCCCGCGCAGATCCAACAAGGTGTGAAGCTTGATTCCGCCCTTGGCTCGTCGGAACTTTGCCCATGGGAACAACGAAAGGCAAAGATCGATGGTTGTGGAGTCCAGAGCATACGCGGTTTGGACCAAGTCGATACCCAAGCTCTCTCCGTGAAGAAGATTCTGAGCGCGTTTGATGAGGATCTGCGCGAAATCCCCGAAGATCCTCCAGTCTCTGCTTTCGTTGGCGTCGGCAAGGGTGCTCCTGGCGATCTGGTCGCGGAGCCCAGCGTGATACAGTTTCCCCTTCATGGCACTCAGGCATGTGACGATGTCCCTCAAACTCTCTCGATAGGTCAGCTGAGCGAAGATCATGACCACGAATTGGGCATAGCAACTGAGGCATCGAATGCGCCGATTGCCTTGATATCGCTGGATACACTTGTCGAGCTCGTATCGAGGCAGGAAATCCAGAACCTGAGAAAGTACAATCCGCCCCTCGTTCATGCTTCCACCCCCCACCAATTATCAGGGGTGAGGCAATCAGCCGGAGAAATCTCCTCGGTTGAAATCGAAAAATCAACTTATCCTTGGATTTGCCTGTATTAATCATGATTTCCGAGAATTCTGAAAATTTAAACCGGACAGTAGTGATTTTTTTCTGCAAAGAAGTATTGGATAATGAATCATCCCTTTGGAGGATGTTGAAACAACGGTGAGTTTAAGAAAAACCTTGGCAATTGCTTTGGGTCATTTCCTGTCATTTTGTCAGGCTTGCCTTGACCAGTGTCTCATGGAGTATCGGAAGTCCCTTCTAGGTTTTTGTGGAGAGGATGTCGTTCTATATTCGGGGGTTTCGATTGTTTTTCCGGAAAATGTTTTCATCCATTCCCATGCCCATATTGGGGAACGGGTTTCTATCAGAGCTAGTCAAAATTCGAAAGTGGTTATCGGCGAATGGTGCCAAGTCGCCAACAATGCTATCATTCTGACTGGCGGACATATAATTGACGGTGGTTTATATTACGGTCGTAACCAGTTTGTCGATGTGGAATTGGAACGGAATGTTTGGGTTGGGGCCAATGCGATCATCC
>JAKQLB010000127.1 GCA_029567375.1 Bacteroidota bacterium
CGTTGATATATCCTTAAAGAAGTTTTCCATCTCGTTAATCTCACAGAATACCCTCTCCGCCTTTTTATAGACCGTTTTACCTATATCGGTGAGACGGACCGAGTTGCCCTCCCGAAAGAGGAGTCTTATATTCAAAGTCTTTTCCAGTTGTTTCACTTGCATGGTTATCGCCGGCGGTGTAACCATCAATTCCCGGGCCGCCTTCGTGATGCTACCTGTCCGGGCCGCGGTGTAGAAGGCCCTCAATTGGTTCATGTTAAGGATCATGTCGCCCCCATCAGTATTAAGAATATCTTAATTGTAATTAAAACTATTTGCTTTGACTTGTCAAACATTTCTATTTAAGATTAACCCATGATATCAATAGATGTTCTCCAAAAACTGGATTAGGACAAATCGGTTAATCCGGAATAAATTTTAAGAGGGTAGAAGAATGAAAAAAACATCAAACAGCGTTGGAAGTATGAACAATGAGACAGAATTGTCCGCCCCCGTGGAAGTATCTTCAGAGCAACCCATGATGGGCTTCGCCGCCTCTGCCGGCACTGCCGAGGGAATCGCCATTGTTCTTGACGAAAATGGCGATCTGTCTGCTTTATCCGGTATCAAGAAAGACTCCATCCTGGTTTGCAAGACCATGTCTCGAAGCCTGCTTGTGGTCATCCCCAAACTGAAAGGCATAGTAGCGGAAGTGGGCGGCGTTTTCGCAGTGGCATCGGGGGCAGCCAGGTGGTTCAAGGTCCCCGCCGTTGTGGGAGTCGATGGGATCACAAAGAAGATCAAAGATGGTGACTTCATCCGCATCGACGGAGATACTGGCGCCGTCGAGATAATACCCGAAACAGCCTTGGCATCTGCCGTTTAAACGGACCCCATAAACACTTTTTTGGGCAGTCCTCCCTCCCGTGGAGGCTGCCCCCCCTTTTTTTCCTACCTAAAAGAATAGCAAGCAAAGACAACACTTCATTTCCCCGCCCCTTATCCTCTTTTTCCCCTGCCCTTTTCAGGGTCAGAGAGGCACTAAATCAGTTATATCCCAATTATAATAACCCGCTGTGTCAATTATCATCAAAACTAATCCACTATTTTCATTAATTTTAGTCCACCCATTGGTTTTCATAAACCTTTACCTTATAACTCTTCCATGAACCTGGAAACAATATCTCAATCAATTCCAAGCGTTTCAAGTACAGACTCGGGATATTCAAACCGTTATGCCCCCTTTCCGCTTGATATTATGTATCTCATGGGATACATTATGTACTAATAATCAAGATTAAAACAAACCGAAGCGTATGAGGAATGGTTTGACAGTCTTTCTGATGGCAGAGCGAAGGCAAGAATAGACGTTAGAATACGCCGTCTATCTCTTGGCAATCCAGGCAAAACAAGACCAGTAGGTGAAGGGATTATGGAACTCAAAATAGATTACGGCCCGGGATACCGTGTTTATTATTTGAGCAAAGGCAAAACCGTTGTCATACTCCTTGCCGGAGGGGACAAGAAAACGCAGAATAAAGACATAGCCATAGCAAAGATGCTGGCCAAAGAGATTCAAGAGGAGGGATAAGTTATGAAAACAAGACCATGGGATGTTGTGGACCATCTGAAAACCGAAGAAGATATGGTGAACTACCTTGAA
>JAKQLB010000141.1 GCA_029567375.1 Bacteroidota bacterium
CCTGGGAGGCACCTGGAAAGGATCTGCTCCGAGATCCGACCATCAGGTCAAAGACGATTGAATATGCGATCTCTAAAGGCCTGATCAAGAGAGAGGATCTGCCCTATCTACCTGGTATCACATGCCGGCTGAAGCTGGCGGACGTGGCCGTAAGCATCGGGGATGGTGAAGAGAAGCGATGGAAGTTTAGCCCAACGACGGCAAGCGCCGCCATTCTCCAGACCATGAAGCTGGCGATGTCAAAGACATGTGACAAGATATTTTATTTTGATGGTGATATCTATATTCCAGATGGTGAGCGGATAGTCAATAATGCTCTCGTAGACGCGGGCGGTGATTTGGCTACTATAAAAAATAAGAAAGAGGTTAATGCGATTCTTCACGACACTTTATTAAATTTTCCGGTAACGTTTGATCCTGATCCATATTTGCTCGGTGTAGATAATGGGGTGGTTGATCTGAGGACCGGAGAATTTAGGGCATATCGAGCGGAGGACTTGATTACAGACAAAATAAAAGTCGAATATGACAAAGATGCCACATGCCCTTTATTCATCCAGTTCATTAAAGAGATTGCACCAAACGAAACAGACCAGGCAATGATGATTGACTGGTTCGCTATTCATGCAATCAAGATCATGTTTCCGTATGTGATGTTCTTGAATGGGTTAGGACGGAATGGGAAAGGTGTTTATGAAAGGGTTTTGAAACGATTCTATGGAGAAGAATCATTTTCAAACATGCCGCTGGAAGAGCTTAACGTGAAAAATAATAGGTTCGCTGGTGTCGGATTGTTTGGGAAACGTGGCCAGATTGTAGCGGAGGCGGGCGAGGACAATACAACAGGCAAACGGACCATACCGACAAACTACCTGAAAAACGCTACTGGAGACGGTATAATTGATACTGACCAAAAGAATAAGGGCCGGATACAATTCAAGCCGTTCTACAAAGCCACAATAGACTCTAATGATATGCCCCGGATTAACGACACATCTAAGGGCTGGATAGAAAGATTTTGTAAGGCGGATTTGCCGTATCAATATGTGGATGATCCAGATCCCATCAATCATCCAATGGAGCGGAAAAAAGATCCTAAGCTATTCGATAAGCTGACCACAAAAGAAGAGCTTTCTGGAATATTGAATCTGATAATTGAGTGCACGATTCGGATCAGTAAGACCATGACAATAACGAAACGGTCAGGAGAAGAGATGTTTGCAGAGTATAACCAGCAATCTAATAGTGTGGCTACCTTCCTAGAAAAGTTTTGTGACTTTAATGTGATTGGTAGCGGTCAAAAGGACATATTTTTTGATTCTGTTTATAATGCTTATGAGAACTGGTGCAACCTGTTGGTATGTGATAAGGTAGATACTCGGAGGTTTGGGGCAGCAGTTAAAAAGTTTTGTGGTGGTAGAGAGGCAGAAAGAGTACATGTGCTGAACGAAGAAGGAAAAGATTTAAAGAAGAGAGTCTATAGAGGATTAACTTTTGATGCAAATCGATATCAGGCCCTTTTGGACCATTATAGGACCGTTATAGGACCTATAAAAAGAGTATCAAGCCCATTAGGACCATTAAATGAGCATAATTCATGTACGCGAGAAAATTCTGTAGAAAATGGTGGAGAAAAAGAATTTGCCCAAAAAACGGTCAACGGGCTTGATATCGATTGTGAAAATGTGACCGGGGCTGATATCGATTTGTTGGGGCAAAACGCTAAACATATAGGCGGCATATCGGTTTTGGATAACCTCGAAGATAAATCGATATCAAAAGACGCTGATATGGTCACAATCATATTCAAAACCGAATACAGCACAGACATGGAAGGGAAAATGATGACATACAAAGAAGGCGATAAAGCCACGGTCGCGAGATCGAGGGCCGAGGCATGGCAGAAGAGAGGAATTGTAAGCATGGAAGGAGGAGAATGAGATGAGCCAGCACAAAGGAGCCAAGGGTGGGCTGGGCAGGACACC
>JAKQLB010000156.1 GCA_029567375.1 Bacteroidota bacterium
GCTTGTGTTGTAATAACACGGGCTATTTTCAGTTTGCTGGGATGTGCGC
Source organism: Bacteroidota bacterium (assembly GCA_029567375.1). GTDB lineage: Bacteria > Bacteroidota > Bacteroidia > Bacteroidales > UBA932 > Cacconaster. The sequence continues at coordinate 50 of JAKQLB010000156.1, forward strand.
CAGCAATATCAACTTAAGACAAACTTACCGTCTTGCAGTAAAAATATTGAGAGATTAAATTCATTGGCTAAAATGGGTATAAGGATAAGATATATTAAGATTAGCCAACTATCGCCAAAAAATCAAGCATTTCTTCTTTCAGACCTGTTTTTTCTGCATTCCTCCGAAATCTGTCTTTGCGGACAATTCCCTTGCATTTATGTGCATATTTTTGTAACATAGCCAAAGTGATCTTCTTTTCAGCGAGTCTGATAGCAACTACCTGATGGGAGGGGCAACCGGCTGGGGCAAAAGAAAAGGCGCAGATGGGATTTACATGAATCTTATCTGGGCCTTTTTGCTTTTCTTAACCATTGTTCACTCGTAAAGCTTCTCTGACTACCAGTGAGCCAGTTAGCCGATGGTCTCCGAATGCACATAGAGAAGGCAAGACAAACCCAACAAGCGCTTGCAGCGGACGCGGACAAGCCGCGCCGCTAAAGCGTGACGTTCGGCTCGGAGAAGAAGCACGATGACAATACAAGACCTGATCGTCGAGATCGCGGAACGAGAGTGCGAGGTACGTCCCTATCGCTTGGAGAGTTAGTCCACCGCGGACTACAGAAAGGCATTGGGCGACGCAGCCCCATCGGGGCCATTTGGCGTAGACCTCGCGCTCGGTCTTGACGCGTTCTCTCAGTTCGCTGTGACCCTCGCGAGTGCCCGGCTGACGAACATTGATCGGGGCGTGATCGAGGTCGACTACCGCAATGGCTTTTGGGATGATGCTTGGGACGGTTTCTTCTGCTATCCAGCCCTTCTCATATCCCACATTTTGGCGTACGACCTGCGCCTCTCTGAAGCACTCGAGTTCGCGAATAGCCTTCGCTACTTCCACGGTGTGCGAGCCTTCAGAAAAGGTCAATACCTCTTCCTGAAAAGGGCCAATGGAGGCGTCCTACGTGGAGAACGCTTTGACTTTGCCGGTCGATTCGCTGTTGGCTGGCTGCGACGATCCAAAGGTAAGCAATTTTTTCCACTAATTCTCGCACAACTTCGAGAAGCTCGGGCTGAAAATGCTCATCACGACCTGTTACAGGAATTGTGATGCCGATCTGTTCAGTAAGCACACTGCGGAGAGTGGAATCTACCTTGAATACGACGGCAACAAGAACGGCAGCCGCGTCTCTGACCCGGACGATATCGGCATACGCACTTTCAAAGGCGACGGCGATTTCCGCAGCGCGGAATGCATCGAGCTGCTCAAACAAGCGGATATCGTCGTCACCAATCCGCCCTTTTCCTTGTTTCCGCTCCCGGAGTATCGGCGAGAGATGAAGGGGGGTGATTGGAGAGCTCTATACAATCCGTTCAATGACAGAGTTCGATACGGTCAAGTTGGAGAAACAGATTGCCAAGCTGATGATTGACGACGATGTTGAGCGGAAATAGGGCATTTACCCATATGTGCTGGATGGGGATGAAAGACATCTGAACATCCGAGCGTTTTCCGACAACATGAAACGGGAAGCATATGAACGGCAAAAGGGGATTTGCGTCAAGTGCAAGAAGAAGTTTTAGTTGGAAGAAATGGAGGCCGATCAAATCAAGCCTTGGCACGAGGGCGGAAAGACTGACGCGAAGAACTGCCAGATGCTGTGCAAGGACGACAACAGAAGAAAATCGGGGAAATGAAGAGGGCTAACAATCGGCTTCACCATTACGGTTGACCCACCGCGGGTCAACCGTAATGGTGAGCCGTGACGTTATCTGGGATCATATCATTATAATTTTTACTTGAGACACTAGGGGAATACTAAATTGGTAAGTTAAAACTCAAAAAGACTCTTGAGGGAGAGACTTTTGAGTAGGGGGAGGGTGAGTGTCGGCGTATTGCCCCAGAAAAACCGATCTTGGTGAGACCGATCTTGATGAAGACGAGCATAGGAGACACGCCAAGCGTTATTCGTAGCCTCCTGTTTAGCGATCATTCAGATTTCTCATATTCACGCAGAGCTTCCATTCGAGCTTATTGATGAAGATTGAGATTGTGGTAGCATTTATTATTGCATCAAGTCTATTTTTAATCCCAATAATATCGACTATCAAGGGCTGGGAAAAGAGCGATTATAATAAAATCTCAAGGGCGATAAAGTCGCTAGTTTGGGGGGGCTCAGTCCTTCTCGTTTTAATATTCTTTGTCGTTGTGATGGAATTACCGATAATGAAATTTCTATTATTTCTTTACATTATTATAATTATTGCCAAAGTGCTTCGCGGCCGAAGGTAAGAGCATTAGTACTAAAGCGATGCGTAAGATCATAACTTGTATGAGGTTGCAAGAAACGCTGAGGCCGCCTCAGTTGTTCCGGGGCGGCCTTGTAACTGTTCCTACGCGTGGCAGGTCAATTGTTTACACCAAGATCTGCAATTGCACCTTTCAGCCTGTTTATCGAAAAGAAATAGAGCAAACACACGGAAGCATATACCCATCAGGAGCACGGAGATGAAAAGACACCTAATCATTTTGGCCTGTATTGTTTGCGCTCATTGCGGCGAGCAGCCTGCTGCTACGAGGAATAATCCTCCAAAATACGACTATTCGACGCCAGACAGATTCGTTGAGTCTGTCTGGGCCAACAAGATCTGGAGCGACACGAGCGCCGCCATTGATGACTCGGAGATCAAGAAGATGTATTCGCAAGAAACCATCAGTCGCATACAGAGCTATCGCGAGAAAGAACTCCTCCTGAAAAAGAAAAATCATCCTTGGCTTCACAATCAAATAATAAGAGTCTCAATTGAAAGCGACTCAAGAGCTGTTGTTGATGTCCGCGAAAAAATTTCATACAGTAAACAGGACGAATTTGACAACTTGACATATGTCCTTTCGCGGGAAAATGGCCAGTGGAGAATCTCTGACCTCTTGCATGAGTGTTCAATTTGCGACGGAACCGGCAAGAAGAGGGACTACTCACGACTTGGTGGAGGAATGATAGAGTGCAATTTTTGCAAAGGGCGCGGCAAGAGAAGCATGATATTAACGGAACAACAAGACGAATGAGTATCTAGCGAATGGCATTAATATATGGCCCACTTGTTGCACTCCTTTGCGCGACAAACAGAGGAGGCATGCCGTGCGTTACAGATTCCAAGTAACAGTGGACCTTTCAAAGTTATCACCAGAGGTCGGAAAGATCACTGGTAGCGTCAACAAATCGATGAGCGAATTTGGCTTCGACGAGAAGATGATCTTGAGAACAGAAACCTGCTCAGTAACTCTCACAACCGAAAACCCGGTTACAAAAGCGCAGCTGGAGCTGATTCGAGACGAACTCGAAACAAGTATGACAGAGAAGGTGGGGGAGTACGATCTTCGAATCGAGCCGGCCGAGTTAGTTTTATAGAATTAATATGTTAATATAATCCCTATTATGCGAAAACGGGTTTACAGGAGATGAGCATGAAATCACAAGAAGCAAAGGTAGGTACGCGGGTAGGGTCCATAGTGGGGTTCGTCAGTGTCCCTAAGGGCACAGAGGGCGTGATCGACGAGGACTACGGTACAGGAATTATCGTAGCTTGGGACCTTCCGGACGGACCGCTACCAGCGGGATATCGCAAGTACGACGGCAGACCAGCTGTCGCAAGTAGAATCACTCGCGACGGATTCTGCAAGGAAACCTAACTGCATTTCCTTTAAGTAGTCCGATAATTCCTTAAGATGCGATGGCGATCAGGTTGCTGGCGGATTTTACGCATAAGATTTCTGTTGCGTGTATTTTCTTATGAAATAAATAATATTATACTAAGGAGTAAATAATAATATGAATCCGTTATCGATATTTAGAAAAAAAGAACAGTCAAGAGAGCGTTCTCCTGAATACTACTCATACCATATTGTTTTATCCACTTTAGATATCGTTAGTGAATTTGATGAAAAAATTGGCAATAATGCGCCGTTCGATGGCCGACAAAATGATAATGGAAAAATGGACCTAGAAATATTTTGGGCTTTTTACTGCTACACAATTCATTGGGCAACTATTACGATAACCGGAGAACAACTTTATGAGTTTGATAAAAAGCTCTGCCTTGCTGTTATAACTCAAATAGTGGAGTTCAAACCAAAGGATTTTGCGCCGAAGTTTATGGGCAGGCTATTGCAGCAAAATTCGTGGAAACTGGATTATCCTGACCGTGCGAGGTATTATTTAAACGACGAACTGACTGAAAAAGAGCGCAATCAAATTGAACTAATAAAAAAATTGTTCCTCCCTAAAGATGCAGACGATGAAGTCATCAATGGCATCTATATGTCTTTTTTATTAAAGCTATTTTACAAGGTCTTAGAATCATTGAATTATGAGATAGGAGATGATTTTATACTTGTATGGCCTGTTTATGCTCTTTTGGTTGATAAATATACAAGTCTTATTGATGAGCAGTGGAGTGTAACGACTCCTGTATTATAGCATTCAAAAAAACAAGCTATAGAGTGTATCGATAGAAGCGCTAAGGCCGCCCCAGTAAAGCTGAAGCGGCCTCGTTACTGTTTCTGCCCGTGGCAGATCAGCTGTTACATTTTTCACCGGCCGGCGAAAAACTTGTCTTCAGTGAAAAACTTTGCGGCTTTAAGTAGAGTTGTCTTAAATTGCTTGTGCGGACGAAAGACAACTCTTCGCCTTGATGGCGTACGAATTATCTTGCCGTTGATCTCAGTCATGTTTGTTGTCTGTTCATATGGTTGGTTTACCATATTTATTTTAAATCCTCAGAGGACTGGTTTTATCCTAATTCGCAGGTTCTGGCAGTAATATTTCAATATACCGTCGAGGTTTGAGCTTCTCCGGCATAAGTAATCGTAGCATTCAAGATAAGAAGCGACTACCCTATGTCGACCGATGCGTTGCCCGCCTTCGACAATTCCCTTGCATTTATATGCATAATTTTGTAACATAGCCGAAGTGATCTTCTTTTCAGCGAGAATAATAGCAACTACCTGATGGGAGGGGCAACCGGCTGGGGCAAAAAGGGCGCAGACAGGATTCAACGAATTCTTTCTGGGCCTTTTTTTCTGTACTACTTAGCCTTATGTTTATCTGCGATTTGGCCTCTTCACACCTCTCCAGCCATACGTTTCGCAAACGGGATATCTCATGCTCAAACTCGAAGAGATCCAACCCAATGCCACGGTCCGTGGAATCCTGCCTGACGCTTTGATAACAGTGGTTAATGTAAAATGGTTCGGTTCTGAAGCGCTGGAGCTCACCTACAAGGATGCTTCCGGCCGCGTCGCCAATCAACTGCTATTCCGGGATGACCAACCACGACTGGAGATTGTCGCACGCGGCCGGCCATGGAGCTTTGATGGTGATGGCTATCTCTTCCAGTTGGTTTCCGAGGCCCACCGCATCCGCCTTGCACATCTGTTCGACCCAGTACTTGCAGTCCATACCTCTCTTGTTGAACCGCTTCCGCATCAAATCACCGCTGTTTACGAGGCTATGCTGCCACGGCAGCCACTCCGCTTTCTGTTGGCGGATGATCCCGGTGCTGGCAAGACCATTATGGCAGGCCTCTATATCAAAGAGTTGATTGTTAGGGGCGACTTGCAACGGTGCTTGATTGTCTGTCCGGGTAGTCTCGCTGAACAATGGCAAGATGAGCTCTTTCACCGTTTTCAGTTACCCTTCGAAATTCTCACCAATGACAAGCTTGAGGCCGCTCGTACTGGCAATTGGTTCATGGAAAACAACCTTGTCATTGCACGGCTCGATAAACTTTCTCGGAATGAGGACGTTCAGGCCAAGCTCGCTGCCCCTGATTGCCGGTGGGACCTTATTGTCTGCGATGAAGCGCATAAGATGTCAGCTTCCTTTTTTGGCGGAGAAATTAAGTATACCAAGCGCTACATCCTTGGGCAGCTGCTTTCTACACTTACTCGGCATTTTCTGCTTATGACTGCCACGCCACACAACGGCAAAGAAGAAGACTTCCAGCTTTTCATGGCATTGATCGACGGCGATCGTTTCGAGGGGCGCTTTCGCGATGGCGTACATGTAGTCGATGTCTCTGATATGATGCGCCGCATGGTCAAGGAGCATCTGCTTAAATTTGACGGCACTCCGTTATTCCCCGAACGTATCGCTTATGCGGTTCCCTATAAATTGTCCGACGCCGAAGCCAATCTTTACGCACAGGTCACAGAGTACGTCCGAGAGGAGTTTAATCGGGCCGATGCACTCCAAAATGACAAGCGTGCTGGAACGGTTGGCTTTGCTCTCACAATATTACAGCGCCGGTTGGCCTCATCTCCCGAAGCCATTTATCAGTCTCTGCGGCGGCGCCGGGAACGGCTGCAAAAACGTTTAAGGGAGCTGGAACTATTGCGTCGTGGCGCTATTGTCGCAAACGGCATTTCCACAGCTCCCATTCTCGATGATGACGATGTCGAGGATCTCGATGAAGCTCCGGATGGCGAAGTTGAGCAGATTGAAGAGGAAATTCTTGATCAGGCGACAGCAGCGCGTACTAGCGACGAACTCAAGGCAGAAATTGCCACACTTGAACGTCTCGAAGCGCTAGCGCTTGCAGTCCGCCAAAGTGGTGAGGATCGCAAATGGCGTGAGCTCGCTGCGCTGTTGAGCGAA
>JAKQLB010000165.1 GCA_029567375.1 Bacteroidota bacterium
TTTTTTGCTATATTTATCAGTTTACTCTTTATAACAAGTTAGGGCAATTATTACGTGATACGTTTTGACTCACACAATATTTTTACCATTTTCGGATCGCGATGATCAAAGAAGCTACTTGTGTTTGTGTCCAATGTGGCAATAGCAGCCATGTCTTCTTGGTTAAGTTCAAAGTCAAAAATATTGAAATTCTCTTCCATCCGTTCATTGCGAACAGATTTTGGGATTGCAATAATACCGCGTTGAGTCAGCCAGCGCAGAATGATTTGTGCCACAGTTTTTTGATATTTTCCAGCAAGGGAAACGAGTAAATCATTGTGAAAAATGTCATTCTTGCCTTCTGCAAATGGTCCCCACGATTCTATTTGTACTCTATTTTCCCGTAAAAATTTCTGTGTTTCAATCTGCTGGTTAAAAGGATGAGTTTCGACCTGATTCACTGCCGGTGGCACGTCGTGATGAACAATCATGTCCATCACCCGGTCGGGATGAAAGTTGCTTAAGCCGATTGCTCGAATGCGGCTTTCATTGTACAGCTCTTCCATAGCTCGCCAAGCGCAGTGCAAATCTCCATAAGGTTGGTGTATCAGATACAAATCTAAATAATCGAGCTGTAAGCGTTGCAAAGATCTTTCAAAGGCTTTTCGTGTACTCTCATATCCAGCATCTGTGATCCATAGCTTGGTAGTGATGAATAGTTCCTCTCTTGGTACTCCGCTCAGTAAGATAGCCCGACCTATCGCTTCTTCGTTACCATAAGAAGCTGCAGTATCAATTAGCCGGTAGCCTATTTGGATGGCATCTACCACACAACGTTCACATTCTTCGAGGTTTGTGATCTGGAATGTGCCAAATCCAAGTATGGGCATTTTTATCCCGTTGTTCAGTGTGACAGTTTGCATCATATTCTCCTATATCGATATATACTCAATGCTGTCATTGTAATTGTTCTTACCGAATAGAATTGAAGAATTATGCAAGATGATTGGATGATTCTGCAACATTTCCGATTAGCCAAAGAAACCGAATGATTAAAGGGATAAAATATACAAAAACGGTAAAAAGCCTATTTACAAAATGCCTTGATTCAATTTTCTCGAACAATTTCTTTTTCTAAATGAAGTTGTCAGAGGGACTTGCGCCATTAAAGTATCAGATGATTTGGGTTTTTAATTGGACTATTCTGCATGGCTTTTGTAAATCAGATTATGACGTTATTACTATAATTTATTTTATAAGGAAATCTTATATAAATACATAGAAAAGAGATTAAGAAATGGATAAGGAACAATTACAATACCTGGAAAGCAAAGAAGACACAATGCCTCTGACTAGACGAAATCGGGCATCACGAGAGATCGAGCGTAAGTTGAATAATCAAGGAGAACTTATTTGGCGGATCACACAGGCTATTCAGCAAGATGGTGTTATTCAGGTGTTGGAAGGGGTTTTCCTGGCACGTGCCTCATCACTCTTGGGATTGAATCACCATTTGATGACGCCGTCCTTCTGCATGATTGTGCAGGGAAGCAAAGAATTTTTGCTGGGTGATAGCCGCTACTACTACGACCCTAATCATTACCTAATTACCGCTCTTGAACTACCATCCATTAGCCAGATCCTGGAAGCGACACCAGAACGACCTTATATCAGCCTTCGCATTAACCTAGACTCTTCTTTAGTAGAATCTGTTATCGAGGAGGTTGGATTGAGTTCCCAATTAAACAATACGGACATTCGGGCTATGGATGTTGGCATATTGGATGTGAACTTGCAAGATGCTGTCTTGCGCTTAGTTCGGCTGATTGATAATCCGGCTGAAGCTCCTTTCTTGGCAAAGTTGATAAAAAAAGAAATAGTTTATCGACTTTTGATGGGGCAGCAGGGAGCCCGTCTTCGGTACTTAGCTGCGCAAGGAACCTGTACCCCACATATTGCTAAAGTAGTTGATCGAATTCGGCAGAATTTCGACCAGCCAATGAATTTCGAAGACTTGGCGTACGAGCTGGGGATGAGTGTTTCGGGTCTATATCACTCATTCAAAGCTGTTACTGCCCTGAGTCCATTACAATTCCAGAAGCAGTTGCGACTTCAGGAAGCGCGCCGATTGATGTTGAGTGAGGGTTGGGATGCAGCCAGTGCAGCTTATCGCGTTGGGTACCACGATCCAGCATATTTCAATCGGGTATATAAAAGTATTTTCGGATTACCACCCATTCGGCATATAAAGCAATTGCGGGAAGGGGTTTCCTCCGACGCGGTATAATTTTTGATATGCCAACAAAATAAGCAAAGGAGAGCTATGGCTGAACAACGCAAGAAGTTAACGATTTCTGGTTTATTCAAGAAAGCGGCTGAAGGGAAGCCCATCACCTGGCTGACCTGCTACGACTACCCAACAGCCTATATGCAAGAGCAGGCTGGGGTAGACATGATTCTCGTCGGAGATAGCTTAGGCATGACCATGCTGGGCTATGATAGCACCCTGCCCGTTACCATGGATGATATGATCCGGCACACGGCAGCGGTACGGCGCGGTGCGCCTAACACTTGGCTGATAGGCGATATGCCCTATATGAGCTATCAACCTTCCGTTGAGACTGCCATCCGCAACGCGGGGCGCTTTATGGCTGAAGCCGGCTGCGACGCGATCAAGTTAGAAGGCGGGTCTGCGGTATGTGATCGCGTACGCGCGATTGCCAATGCCGGCATCCCAGTCGTCGGGCATTTAGGACTTACCCCCCAGAGCGCGAGTGCCTTAGGCGGATTCCGCCTGCAAGGCAAGACGGCTGAAGCAGCCAAAAAGATTATCGAGGACGCTAAAGCGCTGGAGCAAGCCGGCGCATTTATGATATTGCTCGAGATGGTGCCGGACCGCGTCTGCCAGATAATCACGGAGCGCGCCGAAAACTGCCTGATTATGTCACTCGGCTCGGGGCCCTATGCCCACGGGCAATTGCTGATTTACCACGATGCTTTCGGGCTCTACCCCAAGTTCAAGCCGCGCATGGCAAAAGTTTTTGCTGATGCCGGTGCCGTCATTCGCAGCGGGCT
>JAKQLB010000185.1 GCA_029567375.1 Bacteroidota bacterium
GCGGGACTACGGCGAATACCGGACAATGAGATTGGTGCTGGAAGCGTGGGATGAGGGGGAGGGGTGATTACATGAGGAATAGATATGTACCTGATGTACGTTGACGAGAGCGGTGATACCGGAGTAAGCAAAGGAAGCTCAAAATACTTTATTTTATCCGCTTTGGTTCTTCATGAACTCAGGTGGTATGATTTTCTTGATTCATGCATAGAGTTTCGTCGGAAAATGAAAGAGGCAACCAGTTTTAAACTACGTGAAGAAATCCATGCGCAGGTAATGGTAAATGGACGGTCAAGTCAATTTCATGGAATCGAACGAAACCAGCGCTTGATGATTCTCAGAAATACTATTGACTGGATCGCATCTCAGAATTCTATAGGAGTTCTGACGGTAATTGTAGAAAAAGACCAATTTACTGATCCTAAAACAATATTTGAGAGAGGCTGGGCCACACTGCTTCAACGATTCGAAAACACCATGAAAGCACATAACTTCCCCGGCCCAACAAATGCGGACGAACGTGGAATGGTTATTGCGGACAATACCAGCGGAGAAGACCTCAGAAATCTGCAACGAAAAATGCGCCGCTATAATCCGATTCCCAGCAAATATGGTTCATACTCGCGGAATATCCCGGTTAAATTGATAATTGAAGACCCGGTTTTCAGGGATTCCAGACATTCATACTTTGTCCAAATGGTCGATGTAATTGCGTACTTTGCTTCACAATACTTGAAGCCGAATAAAACAGTCAAAAAGCAGGGTGCGACGAAATACTTCGAGCGCCTGGATCCGGTACTCGTAAAAAAGGCTTCTCCTGCTGATCCTTTTGGTCGCGTCTGGATAAAAAAATAGGGACGCTCTCGCGCCCCGGGGGAACCCTACTGGCCAGTCTGGCTGACGTTCAGGTTCACTTAAAGGGTACACCAAGTAGTGGATACTGTCAAATGTGGCCGGGCTTAAGTCATAGAGTGACAGATGAATGTTAGTTATACCGGTATTGTATAATACCGATCTATAACGTATAATAATTTGCCGGAAGCGTATAGTACGCATGGGAACGGAACTGTCTTTTCTGATGAGGAAAACTATGACTGAGAAGATAATGTGCTATACCTGCGAAACGGAACGAGCTGTTGAACAGGAAGAGCGGAAAGAAACCGTCACCATCAAGGGCAAAGAAGTAGAATTCACCGCTATATCGTATCGTTGCACTGTCTGCGGCGACGAATTTGAAACTCCCGGGCAGATGGACGCTAACCTTGAAGCGGCCCGGGAAGCCTATGCTCTATGCGATGAAACCTTTTCGCCCGATGAATTGGTTGCACTCAGAAGTTCGTATAACGCCAGCCAAAAAGCTTTCGGTTTGTTGCTCGGTTTCGGCGAACTAACCATGAACTCGTACGAAAAAGGAAGCATTCCGACATCGACCAATCGTCTTCTCATTAAGCTTGCGAGCGATCCGTACTGCTTTCGAAAAATGTACGAGGTGAACAGAAACCGCATCGGGGAAACCCAGCGGAAGCGGATCGAAACGTCTACGGGATATAGGAAAGCACAACGCCCTTGACTATACTGCCCGATTTCCCCCATCCTGTACCCAGCAGACCCGCCGGGCTTCAGACCTCCTTTTAGGAGGAGACAGCTTACTTCGGTAGTTTTTTTTGCCCGAAACGTGGCGTAATATATAATAAGTTTGCCATGTTTGTCAGGAAATGTTATACTCTACCTGACAAACAGTACTCTGAAGGGCGGTTATAAATGGTTACTGAGCAAGTAATTAACCGTATTTATGGCAAAAAGAGGGGTTGGTGCTTTACTCCAAAAGATTTTCTTGATCTTGGAAGCCAGGAAGCGGTATGGCAAACACTTTCCCGGCTTGTAGAGAAGGGCTTGATTCGTAAGGTATTACGTGGGGTATACGAATACCCGGTAAAGAGCAGAATACAGGAAGGTTATGTCAGTCCATCACCGGATACTGTAGCGCAGGCAATCGCGCGAACAAATGGCTGGACCATTCTACCTGATGAAAATACCGCAATGACAATCCTTGGTCTTACAACCCAGATATCTGCCCGCTGGATATATCTGACCGATGGCCCGAATAAAAAGTATTCAATGGATACACTTACAATAGAGTTTAAAAGAGCCCCTTTGCGTGAGACATCAAAACTTTCGCGAAATTCAGCGATTCTCGTTCATGGAATAAAGGGATTGGGCATGGATCACATTAATGATGAGTCGCTGAATAAACTTGCAGCCTACTTGCCTCCATCGGGGTGGAAGAAAACGATACAGGAATGTCGCATCGTCAATGGATGGGTGTTGGAAACGATAAAAAAAGCCGCAGCTATTTCTTGTAGTATGGAGGCCGGCAATGATTGAAATGGCACGGGGACTCTCTCAAACATGGAGAAGTTGATATGAACACCCTTGAGCGCTCCCTCATAGAAAAAGCAGGCAACGACAACGGCTGGGAATTCGTGCGCGAGAGTACTGAACAGCGTATAACGCTCGCTTCACTGCGCCATGAGTGCGAAGTAGCGATAACGCCCATAGAGAAGGTCGAAGGGGAGTATCGTCTCGTCTTCTCCAGGCATATCGATAAAATCGAAGTGATTCGTGGAATGCCTGAAGGAATCGTGCTACCCGGGAACACATACAGGATATGGAGCGTATCCCTGTTGGGTGATTTTCTTCACCGTGTTGCCGAATTGTTTACCGCATTACCAAGCCGCCCGCTTGATGAATACGAGAAAGCAGTAGCGGCAGAAATCTCCGGGAGCACTGATATTCTGGGGACAGAATCCGAACGACTTGTGCGTGTCCGTATCGGCCAGGACGTGTATCGTAAGGCGTTGTTCGCCTACTGGAAGGAGCAGTGCGCCGTAACCGGTATTACCATTCCACAGATGCTGCGCGCCAGTCATGCAAAACCCTGGGCTGAATGTGAAAGTGATTCGGAACGTTTAAATGTATATAACGGGTTTCTGCTTGCCGCACATCTGGATGCCCTATTCGATACCGGACTCATATCATTTAATGATACAGGATCAATCATGATAAGCTCGATGCTACCGAGTGCGGAACTAAAACTATTGAGTATAGATCAGACAACGACCCTGCGCTGGATAGACAGTCGACATATTCCTTTTCTCTCTTGGCATCGGGAGAAAGTTTTTATCAAGTAACTTACTACTAATAATCAGATGAATGAAGCAAAATCAGGCAACGTGATGATTGACCGGCCCATCGTCGACAAGATTGATGAGGAAATACGCGCGGAACTTCCGATTAAACGGATCTGGACTGTCGCGGATGTGGAGAATTGAGGAGACAGCATACTTCGGCGGGTATTTTTTCACTTGTCTTCCAGCGGCCAGACATCCTGATCAAAATGTTCCTTTTTCTTTCCCGCAATCAGCCAAATTAATTTTGCATCCCTGCGTCCCAGGGAAGGGAAGTCACCGGCCTTTATTTGTTTGACCAGATCAATAATTCGCAAGCAGTGAATATCATTCATTCCTGTATTCAAAACCGCGTCGATAATTGGTTGGAGATTCATTTCATCTGTTGCAAAAATTGGAATGGATCGTGTTTTTGCAAGAGAAAGCGAGGCTACTTCGCCTCTGTTTTTTCGGGGTTTATCCGGATTCATCATACGTTTGGCTAACAATTCCCATGTTGATGTATATACCATGGATTCCGCAGTGTCCAGGTCATCATCGTCAACAATCTGCATGATTCCTTCAGATATAAGATCGTGTATCTGCTCCTTGACCTGTGCAGACATCATGATCTCGTCATATACGAGACGATGGATATAGACCGTGTCTGCAAGCAGGGGAAACACTATACGCAGATACGGATACTTGGCACTGTCTCCAAGCTTATTGCATAAATCCGCATCCACGATGATTTCCCCATAATGCACGACCTTACTCCTCCATCAATGAATCCAGCTCATCATCGGAAGGCCGAGATTGCCTTTCCACATCCGGAACCCCCATCTCCTCGGGAGTGGTCTTGGCGAATGAAAGCAGGTATTCGAGCTTTGCACGGCTTATCTGTCCCTGCTCATACGCGGAAAGAGCGTTGTCTATCAGATTATCAAGAGAAATCTTGTTGCTTCGTTCTATCAGCTCAATCCCGAGACGCTTGCGTATCAGGGAAACTTCATCCTCTGGAAGGGTAAGAAAATCTTTGCATTGTGCCACCGAGATCATATTGATTTCTGCAAGTCTCTTCGCCATCGTACGATAGGGGACCAGAAAGATGCGTGCGAGCCTGACGACAACATTGACGTCAATTTTAACATCATCAATCTTGCGTTGACGGATCTCCTGACGCAATAACAGTTCCGGTACGAGAAACTCCGCTGCAAAACGGTTTGCCTTCAACTCATGCTTCGGGATATTCGTAGTGCGCTCTTCCAGCTCCGAAGCCAGAATAAGCTCCTGCTCATGATTGAACCACAGGTGATACAACTCGTGCGCGGCGGTGAACACCTGTTTGTCAAAATCGATAGACGTATTGATGCATACGAATGATTGTCCATGTGTTTTCTCGAAAAACCCCCAGACATCCTCATCTTCCAGGGGATAAAAAAGAACCCTGCAGTTTTGATTCAAGAGTTCGAAGACCTGCTCGCCCAGAATGTCATTCTGCTTGTTAAAGAATGCGAGCTTTTCGTTAGCCTGATCTCGAATCTGAAGGCATTCTTTCGACGATAAATTATTCCCAGCCAAATCAAGGCCCCTCCATGATCTCATCCAGCAAAAGAAGCTCGCTTATTACGTTCTGTAAGTGTGACACTTTCTCACGAGTATGTTCGCTGTGAATTTCTCCCATAAAATTGAACGCTTCCACCTCGTCTGTCTTGTTGTTAATTTCCAGAAGTTCATCCACAGAGATCGCAAGAATGGTCGCAATACGTGAAATTTCTGCTACATTAATGGCCTTGGCGCCCGAGATGATCTTGCTCATCACCTGTTTGGAGACCCCAAGCTTTCCTGCAAGGTCCTGTTGGGACATGCTTTTATCTTTCAAAAGTCGCTGGATATTGCTCCCGACTTCCTGGAAGGTAACTCCAATCATATTAATTGCCTCCATCTTTCCGCGTATAAGTATAGGACTGGGTGCAGACAAAGTCAACATAATGTGTACTTTCTATCAATATGCTATTATGAGTCAATAATAATGTACATTTAGCCCTATTTGTCAGGAAATAGCATACTTTTCCTGCCAAAAAGTACTATCATTACGGGTAGTATGAAGACGGAGGTTGTAAGTGAATAAAAAACACGTTCTTCGGGGAGTTATGTGTGCTGCCTGTCTTTTCTTTGTATTGGCCTGTGACGG
>JAKQLB010000186.1 GCA_029567375.1 Bacteroidota bacterium
CCGTCACAGGCCAATACAAAGAAAAGACAGGCAGCACACATAACTCCCCGAAGAACGTGTTTTTTATTCACTTACAACCTCCGTCTTCATACTACCCGTAATGATAGTACTTTTTGGCAGGAAAAGTATGCTATTTCCTGAAAAACATGGCTGAATGTACATTATTATTGACTACAGAAATCAAACCCGTAATGCAAATTTTTTGCCTGAATAAAAATATTGGAATCGAGAAGATACGACATGCTATACGACCCCCAAAGACTGTCCCAACTTGTGAAATGTTTCAGTTTTTGTAAGGCCCAGGTAGCGCAATGCGTCCCTGTGCAGGGTATGTCCTTCAAGGGTACTGATAATGAGCGCTCTGGTAAATCGTTTACTGGTCCTTGCTGCTTGAGTAAGGAAAAAGTTTCCACCATTTCTCTTCGGCAATCTTCTCAGTTTATCTTCCTCACGATGATACATCTCCCAGTACTCACCGGAAGTCAGATGCCCAAGATCCAGCATTCGTCTGATAATGACAAGGGTACTTACTTTGAATACCCGGCTCATTCGCAGAATTTCGTCGTCCCGAACTGCGTCCCTGTTAAACGTAGTACGGAATACGCCTTCCGGAACCAACATTTCCGCGGCTACCCTGTTGCACCACAACTCTGTGTCGTTTTGCTCGCCATTCGTGACCGGAACATCGGAGAGGGCGGTGGAACCAAGCCAGACATACGCCAGCTCATGGGCAAGGGTAAACATCTGGGCAGATTTACTGTCAGCTCCATTTATAAAGATTAACGGTGCAACCGGGTCCGCCAGTGCGAACCCCCTGAATTCATGCGGATCAAGCGGCCGGTGATTATTATTGCCCACTACTCCGCTGCACATGACGAGGATACCGGCATCATCGACATGGGTAATGAAATTTCGAAGCGCTTCCTGCCAGGTCGGGAAATTCCGCCGATCATCAATATCGAGTTCTATCACCTTTCGTATATCCTCCGCAACAATTCGGGGATCGCTTCGGAGAGTTTCTTTCCCAACAAACCTTAGAGGACTTTCATCAATTTCCCGCATAAAGTCACGATACCAGTCCTGCCGTTCCTGGCAGATATAGATGGTTTCAAGAAGGTCAGGACTGGGTCGTTCAAATCGTTCAGAGGGCATCGTCCGGAAGTCCGGTATGGGTAATTGATCTACTGGGGGCTCGGAAAGCATCAACAGACCAAAGGGTGTATGCGTAAAGGAAGCAAAATCCTCGAGCTGTTTGAGCGTTGGCTGTACCGTTCCTTCTTTCCAGTCGTCGAGCTTCGGAAAATGGGCACGCAACAGCTCCCCGTCCTGGAGAGACCGTGTCTCTGCCCATTCGAGAATCTTTGGCTACACCGGTACCCGCAAGGTCGTCATCTTTACTCCCATGGAAAGTATACATCAGGGTAAAATAGTTGAAAAGCGGCAAAAAAACACCCGCCGAAGTAAGCTGTCTCCTCCATGTGGGAGGTCTGAAGCCCGGCGGGTCTGCTGGATACAGGATCGGGTATTTTCATGAAGAAATCAAGCCTTCAATTCTCCACATCCGCGACAGTCCAGATCCGTTTTATCGGAAGTTCCGCGAGTATTTCCTCATCAATCTTGTCGACGATGGGCCGGTCAATCATCACGTTGCCTGATTTTGCTTCAACACAGATACGTTGGGATCCGAATCCCATCGGGTCGTCTCCGGCAAGGATGTCGACACCGCCGTCGGCTCCTTCGGGACTCTGCAACAATGGAATCCTTGCGCTTCAAGTATCGCTTTCACAAGCCTCGTCAGGTTATGTCCCTTGAATTTTGCTTCGATGAGTTTGATGATCTGGGTATGTCCAAGCTCTTCAAGATCAGTCTCCGCGTCTTCATCACTTGCGTCAGCGACATCCGCAGAATCTGTTGTTTGCCTGATTATCTGCTGTCTGGTTTCCGGCTGCCAGCCGTTTGATGCCATGTTCAGTATTCGCTCTTCGGCGTTGTTCCGGGTTATCCGGCAGATGGTCATGAACGCACCAAAACTGTACAGAAGGTCCTGTGAAAAATGTGTTCGTGGAACGGGATTGGCAAGCCAGTCCATACTGCGCCAATGATAAAATGGATTCTCTGCAGAAGCGTCAAATTTGTAGTCTGAAGCAATGGTCCCTACGTATATGACCGGCTGTGATTTTGACGGAAGGATTACCCGGTCACCCTTTTCCATTACATGGGCAAAGGGTCAGATCTGGCTTGCATGGTTTGTTTGCTTTCTATACTTCGCGTCAGGGTAGTGATCCTGAAGAACCCGGATCAAATCTTCTCTGCCTGGAAGAGTATCCAGTCGGACATTAAGGTCATCTCAGGTCAAATAGATTCTTTTCTCCTGCAAAAACTTTTGTTCATACTGTCCCTGTGACCCTGCACGTACCAGCCATATTGCCATAGTGTTTCTCCTTTTCAAATATTACACCGATTTGTTGAAACTCACTATTCCAATCCTGAAAACAATTTCAACACCGTCGCAGAGGGATAATTTGATAATGACGCAATGCCATTGACCAACTCTATGGGTACCAACGCACTCTCGTGACGATAACTGATCATTTTGGGAATCGTAGCCATTATGCGATCAATACCGATCAAATCCTCTTTGCAATTCGGCTTGTCATCGTCATCAAGATATTGTCCGGTAGGGATATTGAGCACGAAAAGATGATGCGGACTTTGCTTTAGTAGTACCTTTTCCCCGTAATTCGTTCTGTACCCATACGGGTATTGTGGTTCTCGCTTACGTTGCACTTCTGAGTGTATAAACTTATGAGAGAGAGGAGAGAAACGTGGTACATCGACTTTATCAAGCGGCTTGAATAGATGAGCAGTGCCCTGGAAGAAATCAACGAACTTCCCTGTTTTCTCTTGACCACAGAGATGGACTGGAGCGCCTTTCTGCATGGCATACGCAAGAAAATCTCTGATGTTTGGCACAATTTTTGAGTACTGTCCTCTGAGAGTCAAAGGCCCATCCTTCAAAAACAGTGTGTCACAAAGCACCTTATGATTGCGATTCCATAAATATCGTATCGCAGTAAATAACATCATGGTCTCATGGATCATCATATATGCCGATGCCAAGGTCTCTGAAGCGGCTTCTTCCGACATTTCCATATGCAAGCCAAGAACATCGGTTATGAACAATGTACTTCCACATGATGAACAGCGTGTCGTATCCGCATCAAACTCCATTCCGGAATTTTCCGCATAGCATTCAGGACATTCAAATGAGGGTGAACGACACTTTTGTCCGCCAAACCATTTCTTGTAGAGTATCCACTTTAATGTTTCATATGGCTCTCCATCAAGTTGCGGATCCTTGAATGAGTCAAATATCAACCTCCGTAATCCGGATATCCATTCAGTTCCATGAATCGTGATATTCTTCATGGGAAAAACAGTTGCATGATGTTGTGCGCTGTCTGTCATGATTTTTCTAAGTTGATACGGATGAGGATAATCAGGATCAATTTTTTCAATCATAAAAGGATCAAGTCTAAGCAAAGCCGTTTTTACATATGAAATCTCCCTTTTTGGATTTCCTGTGGACGCCAGGTGCTGCAATGAACCGTCTGAAGCAAATATATACTTAAGTGGTACAGCATTCTGATCGACTTCATACCAATGTATATCCGGCGCCTTGATTTCCGAAAGATCCGGTTTTTCAAATTGTTGCACAACTTCATTCACAAAAAGACTATTAAGCACGTCGAGATGTCCAAGTTTTGAAGCTGATTCTCCTCCAAGCCTGTTACCTGCTTGATATGGCATTGCGGCCTCCTACTGGAATTTGTATGCTTGCACAGGAACAACAAATCGATGACTGAAGGTCAACATTCTCATGTATCCGGGCGTTTTTGAGCGCATTATCTCATCACCAAGACCATCATAAGCAACTTGTACTCTCCCGAGAGACTTTACTTCATCCTGTGACGAAAGATGTCCGACAAAGAAGTTCTCCGTCTGCGCAAGCAGTTCTTGCGATATGGTTGAAGGAGATTGGGTTGAATACACCATTCCAATATGGAATTTTGCGCCTTCTTTTGCGAAACGGGAGTAAACATCGGAAAGTTCTTTATTATCCCGTGGGAACAGGTTATGAGCCTCTTCAAAGTACAATTCAACAAAATGATCCGAGAGTTTATTGGAAACAAACTTGTTCTCTTGGTGTTGAAAGATTGCCCTGGATAGCATGTCCGAGAAATACCTTCGAACCTCATCGGTTGCATTCCCGAGATCCAGAATGACAGTCTGTCCTTTATCAATCAAATCGAGGATCTCTTTTTGGAAGTCACCAGCCGAGCTAGAATGGTATATCTTGTATGGTCTAAGAATAGTTGGTCCAGATCGTCCAATTTTTGGAAATAAGAAATCAAGCAAAGCTTTATCATCAGGATCAAAGTACTCTTTTTCACTTGATTTTAATTCGTCATCCCCGGGGTGGGCTTTTCTAAATTGATCAATTACTCGTAATTCATTTACTAGTTCTGCAAGGTTTTTGGGAGAGTCCGGAGTTTCTTTCCCATCAAGGTTATAAGCCTTATTGCGAAGCGATTTTTTAAATTTTGGATCTAACCCAAATGATGATTGGCCAGATTTTTTACCAAGTTGTTTGATTCTCTCTTCATCAGGAGTATATCCTGCACTATATAATATCGCCCAATAGAATTGTATTTTCCTAATAGATCTTATTTTCGGACTTTGCTCCATATGAGGAATGTCTTCAACATCAGGCAATTCGACACTCATGAAACTCTTGATATAATCTGATGTTTTATTTGCCTGAGCAAGAAATGATTTTAATATGGAAATACCAGAGTCCGGTTGTTCATAAAAGTTCAACTTTAGTTGCTTTGCATAGGTTGTGCCTTCTCTTTGATTCAGAGCATATACCTGACAGCGATCTTCATATTTACTTCTGATCGATATATTGCCATCTTGTGGATTATCATTGGCATATTCGCCGTTAATATCAAAAATTAATTGACCAACGTTTCGTTGTTCAGCAGTTGCGTTAATCACCGCTTCAGCCAAGAGTTTAACAACATTCGATTTACCGAGTCTCGTTTTACCGAACATCGCAGTACGGAAACCCTGAAAATCTCGAACTGATATTTGCACCGTTACTTTATGTGGCTGGATATTCGCGAATGGAAGTCTGCATTCTGTCATCCGCAGATCACCAATGCTTATTTGCCTTTCTTGTCGAACCATCCCGTTGATAATCAAATCGAGAAGTTTCTGATCCGGTGAGTAAACACGATATCGATGTGCGCTTACTATGGTGTTTACGTCTCCCGAAAAAGCAAGCTTCTCGGTATTATCAATATCAGGATAAAACATGCCAAGAACCGTTGTGTTTAGCGCACCCCACTGAAGTTCTGACTGCGTCCAACGATCAATTTCTGGCATGGATTTCTTGTGCAACTCAAAATAGGTTTGTTGTACTTGCTGTGTTAACGGTGTTGGCGCAACATCTTCAACTCTGAGAAGGGTAAAATGAGGTGGAAGCCCATCAAGCTTGTCAGGAAGCATTATCAGGAATGATCCTTTTGGTATTCCGCCTACCGCACGTTTGTATGGATCCGATGTGATAATTCTCGCAGAACTATATGACATCTCCATTGCGTAACCGACAAACCGCATCTTTTCATATTGTTCAGATTCTTCTGCTTTCTTTTCATTATCAAGAAAATCATAGACGATTCGAAGCGGATTCTCCTGAAACTCAGCTTTCTGCAAAAACTCGTTCATTACGCTTAATCCTCCATTTGAATATTGGTAATAACTATTTCTTCAAATCGACCACGATTTGATGAGTTGGCAGCGATGAGACTGGATCGATTAACGACAGAGATATTAAAACAATCATTATATAATGCGACAACATCCTTATGATGGGCATTAGTAGCAACGACTTGCACTCCCCGTGAGGCTGCTTCTATTAGACAACTCGCAAGACGAACTTGATCATTCCAGGAGAAAAGAACCTCATTATACTTCAAAAAGCCGTTATTATTATGACGTATGGTATATGGAGGATCCGCAAACAGAAAATCTCCGGATCTCGACTTACCTATTGTCTCTTCAAAATCACATGCCAAAATTCTTGCCTTCATCAATAATTCTGACCATGCCAAAAAATTATCAGTTGGCAAGCACACATTAGTTTTTGATCCTATAGGAACATTAAACTTTCCTTGAAGGTTCACACGATACAAACCATTAAAACAGGTTCTATTTAAATATAGAGTTCGCACAGCCCTGGTAAACGGATCATCTGGTTCCACATCTCTATAGCGATAATACAGTTTACTCGAGTGCTTTTTATGAAGAGACTCCAATTCCTTTTGCATTTCTTTTGGATAATCTCTTATACACATATAGAGGTTGATTAGCTCCTCATTAATGTCACTGATTAATGCTTTCTTGGGTGCAGTGGCCGCATAAATTGCGGCACCTCCGAGAAAGGGTTCAACATATCTCCCGGATATTTTGGCAGAAAATAGCGTTGGACAAGCATTCAGCAACCAGCGTTTGCCACCTGCCCATTTGAGAAATGGTTGTAAAGTTTTATTTTCTTTACTTCTCAGATCCATGACCAATCCAATTATACATGCTATGTAAAAGCTTCATCCCCTCACCTCCCTCTCGTTAATTCCTCCGCAATCATTTCCGCCTGCTTGAGTACGGTCTCGGTTGCGAGCATTTGCATGTCGGGTGGGTAGCCATACTTGCGCAGGATTCGTTTGACGATTACCTTGAGTTTTGCCTTGACGCTTTCCTTTATGGTCCAATCGATCGAAGCGTTTTCTTTTATCTTTTCGTAGAGCACGACGGCAAGTTCGCGGAGTTTGTCTTTTTCCATGAGTTCGCGGGCGCTGTCGTTGTTGGCGATTGCGGTGTAGAAGGCATATTCATAATCGGACAAGCCCATTTCGTGGGGTTCTTTGTCCATGGCATGGATTTCTTTTGAGAGGTTGATGAGTTCTTCAATTACTTCGGCAGCGGTGAGGATTTTACTATGGTATTTCTTGATGGAATTCTCGAGCATTTCCATGAGGGTGCGGCTCTGAACGAGGTTTGTTTTTGTTCTGCCGCGGATTTCGTCGTTCAGGAGTTTTTTAAGGACTTCCAGGGCGACGTTCTTGTGTTCCATGTTTTTAACTTCGAGAAGGAATTCCTCAGAGAGTACTGAAATTTCTGGTTTCTTGATTCCGGCGGCATCGAAGATGTCGATGACTTTGTCGGTGACGAGAGCTTTATCGACAACCTGCCGGATGGTCGTTTCCATTTCTACGTCGCTGTTGCCGGATCCGGTGCTGTCGAACTTGACGAGACGTGCCTTGACTGCCTGGAAGAAGGAGATTTCATCCTTTGCGTCCATGGCCTGTTCATGGGGAACCGCAATGGAGAATGCCTGGGAAAGAGCGGTTACTTCGTCGATATAGCGTTTCTTGCCGTTATCCTGGGAAAGGATGTGTTCCTCGGCCGCAAGGATGAGCGAGAGTTTTTTACCGGTATCTGCTTCGAAGTAGGTTTCGTA
>JAKQLB010000180.1 GCA_029567375.1 Bacteroidota bacterium
CACTGCTCGCGTTCCCAGCTATAAGTTCTTTGATACAAGGGTATCCGGTATAGGCATACCCCACCGAGATAATTATAAATATCAACAGAAAAAGCGTGCATATACTTCTCCTCCTTTAATAATACGGCAGATAGCTAAGGCCGCTTTTTTGATGGCGCAAATGAAATATAACGGTATTTAACACCTTTCGAACGCTTGCTCTTCGAATAATACTTTCGAATGAAAACCAAAATATAATAAAATAGAAGGTGAATCGACTCATCAATTATACCACGAATCAAACAAATAGTCAATAATAGTTGTAACAATCGCGTCTTTATTCGTTCTCTGCGGTTAATTGTTAACGCTTAATTTTCGTTCCTGCTTTTTGCCGAGGAAAACTCCCGTTTAGGTCGAAGGCAATCGTATTCTTTTGAACGGGCTTTTTGCGTATTTTTCGGGGATTCTCTATCGCGTATCTAGTCTGCGCGCGATAACTCGTGGTGTGGGTATAATATCGAGGCGCAACAAAAAATAGAAAGAGGAGGAGACACGACTTTTGCGTTTTTATACCGCGATAGGCCCGTACAAATCCGTATCGCGCCGTCGCGAAAAGAAGAGGCGCTTACGCCGCGATGCTGCGCACGGATACGCTCACAATGCAAAATTGAGACCATGCCAAACTAAAGTTTGGCGGTCCCGAAAAGCATTCCCAGAAAACAGGGTTCGCACAGAGAACACGGAGGGCACGGAGGAAAAAACGCCAATGAGCGAGGGTTTACAAAAAATGTAAAGCCTGCCAACTTGAAATTTGGCGATCCGAGAAAACAGGGTTCGCACAGAGAACACGGAGGGCGCGGAGGAAAAAATGGCAATGGGCGGGGATTTCCAAGAAAAAGTGAAACATGCCAACTTAAAAGTTGGCGTTCCCACGGCGTTCCCGGCGTTACCAGGTGCGCGACGTTCTCTTTGGCGGTGTCAGGAAATGTGGTATGATACTAAAGTCAGAAATCTGACGTTAGGAATGGTGAGAACGAAAATAAGAAACGCGCAAACGCCAAGGCGAGGAAAACCTGGCGCGAGAACCTCGCGGATTATCTTTGACAGTAACCAACTCGTTTCTTAGGAGCATAATATGAGTAGAAAATCGAAGTTCTGGAGAATTTTCGGACGGGTTATCCTGATTACTTTGCAAGTCGTCGGCGTCATTCTCTTGTTCACGTTCAAGTTTTTGTTAAAAATGTCAGAGAGAACCTCAAACACTGCCGTTGAAAAGTCCTCGGCTCCCGTCGATGACGGTAGAAAGGTTACGGCTCGCTTTGAACCAGCACAGGCTCGAGAGGTATACGTGTGTAAATACTGTGGGACTCAGGGGCGTGATCCATATTTTGCCAGCAGTTATTGCAATTACAGCCCCACGAAAAGTCATAGCCTGATACGTGGCAGTGATACATACGTCTGCAAGTTTTGTGGGACTCTGGGGCGAGATCCTTATTTCACCAGCGGTTATTGCCCTTACAGCCCCAATAACCACCATATTCTTACGCAGGGCAGAAGTATGTATGTGTGCAAGTATTGCGGAGAGCAATCCCAGAACCCTTTGTTCGTGCCGAACACCTGTTTTAAGAGTCCGCATAAAAAGCATGAGCTGATAGACTGATTTCGCGTCCCAAATCTCTGAACCAACAATCCTTTAAGAGAAATGCGGAAATTCCTCAACGAGCAAACTATTTTATTATGCGATTCATGGCATTCTGAATCGCATCAGTAAAGTATTATCGGATAAAAGGAAATGTATATTGAACACTAAACCGAAGGTGTTGACATTCCCGAATCGGTGTGATATAATACTTCCATATGATACGTCTACTACTTCTCGGAAGCTTACTAAACCGGATGACTTAAAATAAGGAAAGGGGTTCGCCTGAAAGGTGGATTTCCGGACCCGTGATTCCGCGTATTTCGGCTTTTGTTTCATCCTCAATCGAACTGGAAGCATTTCATCTATTTGACTCTGTCGTATGAGACCGCGCCGGATTTTTGCGCGATGAGAGCGATTTTCGGCACGCTGTCGTTCGTCCGTTTGACACGTATTGAAAGGGGGAAAAGATGGAAGAACTCGAATTGACGCCCACTCAAGCTAAAAAAGCCATACAATTCTTCTTCAAGCATATGCCACACCAGCCGATACTTCTTTGTGGTCCTTCCGGAATAGGGAAGACCGAGATCACGAGGCAGGTCGTCTCCGAAAACAGATGGGAATACCTGGACATTCGATTGGCTGGGATGCTTCCCGAAGACTTGAGGGGGTATCCGAAAGCTGAAACTTGGACAGATGTGGCTGCCCGAAGAAGCTTGGGCGTTCAGGGGGTGAGCCGACCTCAGATCGAGTTTGTGTTGGTGGACAAACTCACCAGGGTGTTTGAATCCGAGGGGCCAGGAGTTCTGGACTTCGAGGAGCTCAATCGAGCTCATCCCGATGTGCATCAACCCATATTCCAACTGATTGGCGATCGTACTATGGATAGCCGTGTGATGGGCGATCAATGGAGAATCATTGCCTCGATCAATCCCGATGATGACAGTAGTTATATGGTGAATGCTATGGATATGGCCTTCGTCCGAAGATGGCTGTTCATACGTGTCAAATCAGATGTAGAGAGCTGGTTGGAATATGCCCAAAAGGAGCGTTATCATCCTATGGTGCTCGAATACCTGAGAGCCAATCCCTCTATGTTATATAAATCCCTTACCCCTAACCTGACCCTCATGCCTGCCGTTTGGGAAAGAGCGAGCAAGCTTCTTTACTCATTCAGCAATATGCAGGAGATAAAAACCAAAGGCCTTATCCCTCTCCAATTGGTGGTGGGGGTCTCCGTTGGACACGAAATGATGGAGATGCTCTTCAAATCCGACTGCCCCACAATTTCTCCTATGGATGTCATTCGAGAGTACTCGAAAAATGAAAAGTTGCGTTTACTCGTTCTCGAAAAGGCAGAGGCAGGCCATATGTGCGAGCTGGCTCGATTGGCTGATGCCGTATCGATTTTGATGGAAAAGTGGGATATGAACATTGTCCTTTTTGCCTTGGATTTGCCCAATGATACCTGTCAAATGCTGATCAGCAGACTTCGTTCATCAGAGGTGGATATCTCTGACCCTAAGATGGAAGAGGCTTTGGCAAAACTCTATATCAAAATTGGCGATTTTGGATTGGAGACTGCTATCTGATGGATCGATCGAATCCCCCTCCCTATCCCACTATGGCGGATCTGGAATCCGCCTTACAGGAAGGCATTCAGTCCGGTTGTTTATTCAGCTACATCCTTTCTTCTCTCAACCGTAGGATCGACGAAACGGCGGAAGCCATAGCTTACGTTTCTTTGTCTCCAAATCGAAAGGCGTGGTCTCTGGTGGTCAATCCCATCCTCTTCTCTCAAATATACGAAACGCGATCGAAAGAGCCTCGGGAGAGAGTTTTAAGGGCCATTCTCATTCACGAGTTCCTACATCTTGCGCACGATCATTTCGACCGTGGCTTAACCCTTCTCAAATCGTACTCGTTAGAGACACTCAACATCGCGGCCGACCTGGCCGTGAATGGCTGCAGAAAACACGGGGAACTGAGCGTATTGGAAGAAATAGGGGGCTTGTTCCCTGATCGGCCCCCTTTCGATTTCCCTGTGAGACTGTCGATGGAGCAGTACCTGGCATTGTTGCCGAAAACGAAGGGCTGTATGCTGGTTTCGGTCCCAAAATGGCTCTCAGGTTTCTCTCAGACGATGGAAGAGCTTCAAGGTCTTTCGGATAACGGAACCCCTTATGAAGGGAGCGTTTATGCGTCCATTAGAGATTTGGCTTCGTCAGCAACCCTAGAACTGAAAAAGCGAATCGGAGAGCTCATGCAGGGTCTACAGAAAAAGCCTTCGAGTGACCTGCGCAGCCGAGGATTCGGCAGGGGCGAAGACGTTTGGGTGACCGATTGGGTATTCCCGCGTGTGAAGAACACATGGATGCGGCACCTGAGAAACGTCTTGACGGGATCGGGGTCTGGCGTTGCAAACACCCGTTCCTATCGACGCCCTCATCGACGGGAAGGAGGGGGCATTCTTTTGAAAGTAAATATCTCTTCACAAAAGGAGCAGACCCTGATCATACTCGATACCTCGGGTTCTATGATGGCTGCGGACTACGAACTGTTTATGGGTTTGATCAAAACGTTGAATAGCGACGCTCGCAGCTTCTACGTCATGCAGTGGGACTACGAGCAACAGACGGAGCCCGTT
>JAKQLB010000187.1 GCA_029567375.1 Bacteroidota bacterium
ATCAAGGAATTCCAGAAGGAAGAATATGCTGAGGAATATCAGTGTTCCTATGCCCTAGTGCAAAGGTATGTGAAGCAGTACAAAGAAGCGAAGAAGGGATCGAAAGGCTATCTTGAGCTTGTCTGGGCAAAGGGTGAAGCACAAGCTGATTTTGGAGAAGCAGATATTCTCGAAGGTGGAGTGCGAAAGACAATTAAACCCCAAGCCCTAATCATAGAATATCCTTTAATATCAATAATTCCCCCACTTTAGAACCAACCTGTTCTCCGTATATTCTACATGCCGCGCATGGAATTTCTATGTGTGTTATTGCGCCAAATCTTCAATGGCAACAAGTAAGCTCTCCATTGGCAATTTAATAATGCAACATTTAGGAAATACTCCGCTTTAAAACATTAGACAAATGAGCCCACCTTAAGACCACTCTAGCGAAAGAGAGCATTGTTGAGTTCCCAATAAGCCTTTGTCCCCTTTATTTTGTGATTATTCTGGACATAATCAAACGCAGTTTTGCCTTCAATACTTTTTGCCCTTGCATCTGCCCCGGCATTTAGAAGAATTGTAATGACATCAGGATTTTCATTGAATTCGGCTGCATACATCAAAGTGGTCATGCCATCCTCATCTCTGTCATCCAGCTTGGCGCCAGCATTCAGAAGCGTTGTAATGACCTCAGGATTTTCATTGAACCATGCTGCATACATCAAAGGGGTCTTTCCATGCTCATCTCTATCATCGAGCTTAGCGCTGGCTCTTATCGTGGCCTGCACCTGTTCCGGGGTTCCCGTTTTGACTAGATCAAATAAGCTTTGCGCAAACAAGCACATCCCGCAGAACAAAAGCACAAGTGCCATAGACCATTTTTTCATATTTGGCCTCCTCAGCTAGCGATAATGAAAAATTTTAACTGCTCACAATTCAGAATACAAGAGCGCGCATTTCCTCATCGAAAATCTAACCGAAACAATACGGATGCCTCATCATAAAATCTAACCCAAACTACACTCCAGCCAAATAGGCTGGAGGAAGTATATTGCGCTCAGTATGCAAGAGAGACATCGGATCATCGCCGAAACCGCCACACGCTAGCGTACAGCAAGTAAGAAAGAAAAAAGCCTTATTCTGAATGAGCTTATTTCATTGACGGGGTATAGCCATAACTATGCCCTGCACCTACGCACCTGGTGGGGAAAACAGTCCAAAGGGTCATAGGAGGTAGGCGACTTACGATTGTCATTGGCTCTTCTCGAGAACCTAAGAAGCGCACAGGCAAGAAAAAGTATTCGGAAGCACTCTATGAGGCGTTTAAGTCTATATGGACAACCTGTAACTTGCATGTGTGGCAAGCGCTTTGTGGTCTTTATCCGTGAAACTATTGCATGCCTTGCACTTAATAAGGAGTACGCCATTACGGATACCGTCCGCGCAGAGCTTACTGCCATCAGCCCTGTAACCATCGATCGCTTACTTGCCAAAGAAAAACAACTCTATGCTGGGTCCTTTAATCAAGACCAAAAACAGCTCACGAATAAAGTGGTACTTCATGCTGCCACATCCCTAGCCTGGAACGACTGATAGCGCTGGTCGGGCGTTTCATAGTCCAGGTTCTGGTGAAACCGATACCGATTATAGAAATCGAAATACGAGGAAAGCCCTCGCTTTAATGCCCTTAGGTTTTCATAACCCTCAAGGTAGATGTCTTCGTACTTCAGGGTCCTCCAGAGCCGTTCGATATGCACGTTGTCCCGCCAGCGGCCACGACCATCCATGCTGATCCTGATTCCGTAATCCTGCAGAATCTGGGTAAAGGTATTTGAGGTGAACTGACTTCCTTGGTCCGTATTGAATATAGAAGGGGCTCCAAAACGCGCTATGGCTTCTTGGAGCGCTTCTTCGCAGAATACTGAGTCCCATGCTGTTGGAAACCCGCCAGGATAGCACCTTGCGGCTATACAGATCCATGATAGCCACAAGGTACACATACCCGATTCCTGGCAACTTTATATAGGTAAGGTCTGAAATCCATACCTGGTTTGGATACCGTATGATCTTATGTTTAAGCAGATACGGATATACTGGGTTTTCAGGATGCTTCACACTGGTTAGCTTCTTTGCATGCAATGCTTTAAGATGCATCATATGCATAAGCCTGCGGACCTGTTTTTGGCTGAATTCACTTTTCCTTGACTGGAGTTCAAGCATGAGCTTCCGATAACCGTAGAAGGGTAGTTTGTTGTTTATCGCAAGGATAAGGGCCTTATGGCGCTCATGATTCACATCTTGAGCTGGTTTAGTGGGGTAATAGAACACGCTTCTATGGATGTTTAAAAGCTCACACTGCCGTCGCACTGACAAGACTGGCTCCTTTGGATCGATCAATCTGGATCTTTGCCGTACAGCTGTGTGTACTTTTTTTTAGCCACTCGTTTTTGTACCGCATTTCGCCAAGTTGTCTGAACAATTCTTCTTTCTCCTTCTTAAGCTCATTATACTCTTCATCCTTCTTGTTCTTTCGTTCAAAGAGCGTCGAAGACTGTTCCAGGAGCGTTCGCTTCCAGACACTGATCTGGTTCGGGTGCACTTGGTACTTTTCTGCCAACTCCTGGAGCGTAAGCTCCTCTTTCACTGCCTCGAGGGCAACCTGTGCTTTAAACTGCTCGTCGAACTTCTTCCTCATGGTGGACTCTCCTTCTTTTAGGATATTCCACCTTATTCTGTTTCTGTAGTGGTCCTGTCCATTGGGCCCAGCATAATATAAATCCTTGGTGATCGAGGCTGCATCTATTTATTAAAATAATTTGAAATAGTGTTATAATATTTCATGAAATATTTATTATTGCTAATAATTCTTCTAATATCTGGCAAAGTAAAAGCATATATTAATGAATATAAAATA
>JAKQLB010000202.1 GCA_029567375.1 Bacteroidota bacterium
AGCGGAGAAATTCCAATCGAACCCGGATATAGCTGGTTCTCTCCGAAATAGCTTTAGGGCTAGCCTCGACTGAACATTACCGGAGGTAGAGCACTGAATGGGCTAGGGGCCGAGAGGTTACTGAACCCTATCAAACTAAGAATGCCGGATAATGATAGTCGGGAGTCAGACAGTGTGAGATAAGTTTCATTGTCGAAAGGGAAACAGCCCAGACCCACAGCTAAGGTCCCAAAATAGATTTAAGTGGAGAAGGATGTGGAGCTGCATAGACAACCAGGATGTTGGCTTAGAAGCAGCCACTCATTAAAAGAGTGCGTAATAGCTCACTGGTCGAGTGGCTCTGCGCCGAAAATTCAACGGGGCTAAAATCTATACCGAAGCTTGGGCTTGTACAGCAATGTACAGGGGTAGGGGAGCGTTGTATGAGGGGTGAAGTCGTAGCGTAAGCGACGGTGGACTTCATACAAGTGAGAATGCCGGAATGAGTAGCGAGAATTATGTGAGAATCATAATGGCCGAAAGTCTAAGGTTTCAGAAGGAAGGTTCGTCCGCTTCTGGTAAGCCGGGAGCTAAGGTAAGGCCGAAAGGCGTAGCCGATGCACATACGGTAGAAATTCCGTAGCCTCCATCCATTTAAGCACAGGGACACTTTTGAAGGGTTTAGCCGGGCGTTGGTTGCCCCGGTCGTAAGGGACTGCAAATGAGCGGGAAGTAAACTTGGAAGAAGGCGAGAAAAGCTGTGTGGATAGAAGATGGAGCCCGTACCGCAAACCGACACAGGTAGACAGGAAGAAGATTCTAAGGCCAACGGGAGAAGGGTTGTTAAGGAACTCGGCAAGTTGACCCCGTAACTTAGGGAGAAGGGGTGCTCTTTAAGAGCCGCAGAGAATAGGCCCAAGCGACTGTTTAGCAAAAACACAGCTCTATGCTAAATCGAAAGATGACGTATATGGGGTGACACCTGCCCGGTGCCGGAAGGTTAAGAGGAGGAGTGAGAGCTCTGAATTGAAGCCCCGGTAAACGGCGGCCGTAACTATAACGGTCCTAAGGTAGCGAAATTCCTTGTCAGGTAAGTTCTGACCCGCACGAATGGTGTAACGATTTGGGCACTGTCTCAACAACCTACCCGGCGAAATTGTAGTACCGGTGAAGATGCCGGTTACCCGCGACTAGACGGAAAGACCCCATGGAGCTTCACTGTAGCTTAATATTGAATTTCGGTATTTCATGTACAGGATAGGTGGGAGACTGGGAAGTCAGGGCGTCAGCCTTGATGGAGTCAACCTTGGGATACCACTCTTGAGGTGCTGGAATTCTAACCTGTGGCTCTGAATCGAGCCAGGGGACATTGTTAGGTGGGCAGTTTGACTGGGGCGGTCGCCTCCTAAAAGGTAACGGAGGCGCTCAAAGGTTCTCTCAGCATGGATGGAAACCATGCTTTTGAGTGTAAACGCAAAAGGGAGCCTAACTGCGAGACTGACGGGTCGAGCAGTAACGAAAGTTGGAGTTAGTGATCCGGCGGTATGTGAGTGGAAATGCCGTCGCTCAACGGATAAAAGCTACCCTGGGGATAACAGGCTGATCTCCCCCAAGAGTCCACATCGACGGGGAGGTTTGGCACCTCGATGTCGGCTCATCGCATCCTGGGGCTGAATTCGGTCCCAAGGGTTTGGCTGTTCGCCAATTAAAGCGGTACGCGAGCTGGGTTCAGAACGTCGTGAGACAGTTCGGTCCCTATCTGTCGTGGGCGTAGGATATTTGAAAGGAGCTGTCCCTAGTACGAGAGGACCGGGATGGACGCACCGCTGGTGCACCAGTTGTCATGCCAATGGCACAGCTGGGCAGCTAAGTGCGGAACGGATAAACGCTGAAGGCATCTAAGCGTGAAGCCGACCTTAAGATAAGATATCCCTTCGTAAGAGTAAGACCTCTCATAGACTATGAGTTTGATAGGCTCAAAGTGTAAGCGTGGTGACACGTTCAGCTTGCGAGTACTAATCGGTCGAGGGCTTTTCCTTTTTGATTCATGTGAGTTCAAACCTCGCATTACAAAGTTTATTCAGTTTTTAAGAAGTCGGTGCTTATGGCAATGAGGTCACACCCGTTCCCATTCCGAACACGGAAGTTAAGCTCATTCACGTTGACGATACTTGGCTGGCGACGGCCTGGGAAACTAAATCAGTGCCGACACAAAAGGTCTGTTCCATCCGAACGGACCTTATTTTGTTATAAGGAGGTTTTGCCATGAGCAGAAACCGGAGTAATAATAATGATGAAAGGAGGAGGAGAAAGAGGATCCACGATTCAGAGTATATCGCTTACTGCGAGCATGGCGATTCGGCTGCGGTCTTTATAATGCGGGATATTCAAAATAAAGTCAATGTAGATAATATGTGGATCGATATTGTTAGCACTAAGAAAAGATCGTCACATATTAATAATAAATATTGGCATGATTTTGAATGGTTTGTGGTTGAATTGTTTCCAAAGAAACTGTTCCCTGATTATTCACCTGCTATGAGCGACGATGATAAGAGATACGAAACGTGGAAAACTGCGAAGATCGATGTTTCACAGCAAAGAAGAAGTGGTTTCAAGGGCAGAAAATACATTGTGTATCCGCATATTTCTATCAAATA
>JAKQLB010000212.1 GCA_029567375.1 Bacteroidota bacterium
TGATCCTTCGGGGACACGAGTGGACAGGCCAAAATTACTGGAATTACAGAAAGACGCAGCTGCAGGGCACTTTGGTTACATTATTGCGTGGAGAGAAGATCGTTTATATCGCAGTATGCGGGCTATGCTGACAGTTATAGATACTATTCAGGATAATCATATTCAAGTCCTTCTCGCCCGAGAATCGTTTGATCCGATGATGGCCCCACTCAAAGCATGGGTGGCCAGCATGGAATTAAAAGGGATGCGTGAACGCATGAGCATGGGAGTTAAGGCTCGTTTACGTAATGGGAAAGCAAACACCGGGCAGGATCGATATGGTTATCGTAGGAATGGTGAAATAATTGAAATCGTTGAGGAAGAAGCCAGGTGGGTACGAAAAGTTTTTGAATGGTATAACCAGGGTGTCAAACTGATGGAGATCCGGAGGAGATTAATTGAAGCGCGGGCTCCTCAAAAAGGCTCAACTCGTCTTCGGAAAATTGAATGGGCGGTCACTTCAATTCAATCCATTTTACAAGCTGCCGATGCATATTATCGCGGGGTTAAGAAACAAAGTCGAGATGGAGAAGTTTTCGAGATTCCTGCACCACCAATTATTGATTCCAAAACATATGAACGGTATCGAATTGTTCGAGAACGAAACGTTAAGCATCCTATGTTCAACTATCGCCATGATTACCTGATTAGTGGATTATTGAAATGCGCCTGTGGTCGTAAATGGGCCGGCAGAACCCAATCTTCTGCAACCCGAAAGAACCGTAAGGGTGAGGTTGTGCCGCGTAAGACCATGTCCAGCACTTATTGCTGCACCCAACACCACAAGGAACTGATTCACGAGGACTGTCCTCGCAGCATTGGTCATCTCAAAGCAGATGACTATGTTTGGGGGAAAGTAAAAGGTGCGATTGATGACCCTGAGATTCTCATCGCAAGGGCAAGAGATTATGTAGATGATCTACGTAAGAAGGCAAAATCCGCAAATGAAGACAACGATCGGATACAACGAGAGTTGGATAATCTGGTTTTAGAACGGAAATGGGTTATTACCCAGGCGCGAAAAGGAAGTATTTCAGAGCAAGACATGGATGAGCAGTTAGCAGATCTTTCAGCCCAAGAAATTACATTGAAGCAGGAAATGGAGATGGTAACCGATCAATCTTTACTGTCTGCCCTCAATCAGTGGGAAGAACATGCACGGGAATATTTTGCTGATCTTAAGGTCGGTTTATTGGAATTAAATACCGTTCCTCAAACAGATGAGGAACGGCTTGAACAATTTGAGTTGAAACGAAAGATTGTAAATACTTTGGTTGAGAAGGTCTACATTCACAAGGATCGGTCTTTAGAGGTTACGATCCGTTTAAATCTCCTCCAGATGATTCGGCAACGACCTAGTGCGGACCAAGTCCCAATGGTCGGAACTTATACCCATACACAATAATCCCGCGCTCGTCGCCGTCATTGCGAATCTTGCGGGTCACCATCTCCACCGGCATGCCAATCCGCACCGGTTCATCCCCCAGGTCCGTCAGCTGCGCGGTCACCATGGGGCCTTCGGTCAGCTTCACCAGCGCGATGGTATACGGCGCCTGTTCCTCAAAGCCCGCGGGGGCGCTGGACATATGGGTATACGAATACACCTCGCCCTGGCCGCTGAAGCTGAAGGGGGTCTTGGCTTCTCCGCCGCATTCCGGGCAGATATCCCGGGGCGGGAATATTTTGCTGATCTTAAGGTCGGTTTATTGGAATTAAATACCGTTCCTCAAACAGATGAGGAACGGCTTGAA
>JAKQLB010000250.1 GCA_029567375.1 Bacteroidota bacterium
GTTCTGTTTGATGGTTTTGAAGAAGACCTCGATCTGCCAGCGATCTTTATAAATGGCGGCAATGGTGGTTGCCCCGAAGCTCAGATGATTGGTAAGAAGGACAATACTCTCTTTTTTCGTGTCATCCCAGAGCTCGATACGGCGTAAAGGATAAGGATAGTGTTGTTTGGAGTAATATACGTTCAGGGTAATCAGTTGATCCGCCACGATAGACCGATGGAGCGGAACAGGCCGTTCTTCGATGACCGTGTAATTGGCATTGTCCTTCTGCCTGCTCACAAACCAGACACCCTCTTCTTTCCATCGGGCAAAGAGGGCATAATCCACATAGCCCCTGTCCATGACAACAATCGACCCTTTGGGGAACGTAAGGTTCTGGGCAATCTTCACCTCATGGGTGCGTCCGTCAGTGATATGGGCAAAGGCAGGAAAATAGCCGTCATGGTCGAGCAAAAGATGGAGTTTGACAGCACCCTTTGTCTGACGATACGTGGCCCAGTCAAACAGAGAGACGCACAGTTCAATCAATGTGGCATCGAGGCTGAAGAGCTTATTTTTGAAGCGGAACTTCTTCTTCGTGGGAGCAACCATCCGTACCTTTTCTAAAAGCTGATAGAAGACCGCTTCATAGAGTCTCCATGATCTCTTCTCATTGGCATAGGAGAGGGTTGAACGACAAGGGGCAGTCTCTATACCGAGATGTTTCACCTTTCCCATACAGCTTGCAAGACCCCCGCAGATCTCCCGTAATGAGTGAGCCTGACCTAACTGACAGAAGAGCATGGCGACAAACTGATCCCAACAGGAGAATCCTTTTGCTCCCTTTTCACTCTTTGTCTCTTTCACTGCCGAGTAAAACTCCTTCTTTGAGAATATCTGTAGCACTTGGCCGAACATGCTGCTAAACTTATTCATGGGGTACCTCCTTGGGGTAGTATTTAATTCCTGGTAGAATTAATTGTACCTTTTTGGAGTTGCCCCTGAAAATCTATTTTGGACAGATGTGAATTGATATTACTCAATAATGCTGGCTATGCTATATAGTTGTTATATGCAGATAGAATGCTAAAATATGTGATGCGATAAAGGACTAAAGAAATAGTGGATCGACCATGGCAATATCCGAAAAGCTCTGCTGGGAAGTTCTAAGAATGGCCAACGGGCAATCCGTTTACTCTGAATGGCTGAAGGGAGGGCACTGTCAAGAACCGCCACTCCAGAATGCCATTCCGCT
>JAKQLB010000259.1 GCA_029567375.1 Bacteroidota bacterium
GTCTTCCCTTGTCCTGCAAGAGCTATAACTACACTCCCTTCTGGAACCATTCTGGTTGAGCACTTGTCATAACCAAGTTGAGTAATTCTCCCTTCAACCTCATACACTTGGCCAAGATTCACCTCCCCTGAACTCATCCAAGGAATAGTACCATTCTCCCAATAGTCCCTTTTCTCTTTTGATGGAGTTGCCCCTGAATAGATATCAGTTGTAATCTCCTCCAAAGTACATTCTCTGGGTTCCTGCTCTGGGGTAAAATCAGAGAGAAGACTGTCTCTGTAATAGTTGTATTGTTGTAATCTTTTTTGCAGTTCTGCTTGCAGTTCTGCTTGCAGTTCTGTAAAAGTATCTAAAACTCTTACAATCTCTTCCTGAACAGGGAGAGGGGGGACAGGAATAGAGATTGCCTTAATCATATTGGCATTGATATTTGGAACAGATGACTTCTGTTTCTCAAACTCGACAGTCTCCAAAGCATATTTCAGGTAATAAACACTAAGTTGTGAGTCATTCTGAGGATATATAACCTTTAACCTTATGATTGGAGTATAATAGCATTCTCTAATTGTTGGGTAGCCAATAGTACCAATTGATGAAAAAGTAACACTGACCTTGTCAATTCTATAAGATGATGCATATCCCCATAATGCATTTTCTCCAACACCATTTGAATAGATGGGGTAGATACAATCACCAATAGGTTCTTTCCCCTTTATTGCATCATCAGGGGCTTCCCCACCAGTAAGAACTTCACATACCTCACCAATAGTCTTGTACTCCACCCCATCAGGACAGTATTTCTGTATCAGTTCTTCCAACTTGCTCATAACAGTGTCCTTATTGGAGTTCTGCAATAATCTTGTCAATCTCTGCCCTGAGCTTGTTCTCCTTCTCCACAATCTCCTTCAACTCTGCATTCAGCTTCACAATATCCACCTTCTCCCTGGTGTCCTCCTGCTCAACATAAGTGGAGACAGACAGGTTGTAGTCACCCTCTGCAATCACATCATTGGAGACCAGCTTGGAGATGTGCTCCTTGTCCTCCCTGTCAGTAAAGACATCAAGGATGTTCTGGATGTTCTCCTCTGTGAGTTTGTTGGAGTTGGTGACCTTTACACATTCCTTGGTGGCATCTATGAACAGGGTGCAGTTGTCCTTCTTTGCCTTCTTCAACACCATTATGCAGGTTGCTATGCTGGTTCCAAAGAAGAGGTTGTCAGGGAGCTGGATGATGCAATCCACATAGTTGTTGTCAATCAGGTACTGCCTGATTTTCTTCTCTGCACCTCCCCTGTACATAACACCAGGGAAACATACAATGGCTGCTGTACCATTGGTTGCCAGCCAGGCCAGGGAGTGCATGATGAAGGCCAGGTCAGCCTTGGACTTGGGAGCCAGGACACCAGCTGGTGCAAACCTGGGGTCATTGATAAGGGTGATGTCATCATCTCCTTTCCACTTGATGGAATAGGGTGGATTTGAAACAATCACTTCAAAGGGTTCATCATCCCAGTGCTGGGGGCTTAGAAGGGTATCCTCACAGGCTATGTCAAACTTGTCATAGTCTATGTCATGCAGGAACATATTTATCCTGCACAGGTTGTAGGTGGTCAGGTTGATTTCCTGTCCAAAGAACCCCTGTCTTACATTGTCCTTACCCAGTATCTTTGCTGCCTTCAACAACAGGGAACCAGAACCACAGGCTGGGTCATAGACCTTGTTGATCTGCTTCTTTCCAACAGTTGCCAGCTTGGTCAGGAGTTCACTCACTTCCTGGGGGGTATAGTACTCACCACCAGACTTTCCTGCATTGGATGCATACATACCCATCAGGTACTCATAGGCATCTCCAAAGGCATCTATGGTGTTGTTCTGGTAGTCTCCCAGCTTCATAGACTGGACACCTCTCAACAGCTTGACCAGTTTCTCATTTCTCTTGATGACAGTGGCTCCCAGCTTGTTGGAATTGACATCCAGATCTGCAAACAATCCCTTGAAGTCATCCTCACTGGCTGTGCCCTTTGCAGAGCTCTCAATGGATGCAAAGATGGCTTCCAGGGTCATATTCAGGTTGGGGTCAGCATCACATACCTTACAGACATTCTCAAAGAGCTGGGAAGGAAGGATGAAGAAACCCTTCACCCCCACCATCTCATCCCTGGCTCCTTCTGCTGTGGCATCATCAAGGTCTGCATAACTGAAAGACTTGTTTCCAGTTTCCCATTCTCCCTTGTTGATGTATGCAGTTATATTTTCAGAGATATACCTATAAAAGAGCATGCCCAGGATGTAGGACTTGAAATCCCATCCATCAACAGAGCCTCTCATCTCATCTGCAATAGCCCAGATGGTTCTGTGGAGTTCAGCTCTCTCCACTTCCTTTCTGTTGTCAGACATAAAAAGTATGTATGTTTTTGATTGTAACTTGTAAAGATAATAATTTTGGCTGGGCTGGCAAAGAATTAGCCCCTGAAACTGACAGGACACACTATGAAGAAGGTCTGCGACCACTCAGTCGCAGACCTTCAATAACTGTTGAATCTAAAAATGAATAGTATGTAAAGCCTGATATCACATCAGTCTTATAAGACTCTAATTAAAAGTCCTTTATGTCTCAGCCAGAAGGTGTTCTCATAGGAGTCAAAAATAATCCCATGTTCTCCCACTGCCTCATAAGCTGCTCTTATATCTTCATCCAGGTCACTCTTGTCAAAAGCACTTCCAACTTCACTCTTGAAGTCCTCTGCCTGGGGATGGTCTTCTATCTCTGTCCAAGCCTTGATGATTTCTGACCTCTTGCCCTTATTATGTGCAAACTCTTCAATCTGGACTATTCTCTCACTCTTTGGAGGGGTATCCCTTGTGGGCTCCTCCCTTATGTATGTCTCCATTATTTTACTCAGCTTCTCCATCTTCAACAACCAAACCATTTATTTCTGCAATCTTTACAAGGACTTCATCTGCAATATCATGATAGAGAACATCCAGCCCTTTTTCCAATGCCTCCTTAGGGATGTCCTTTCCCTTATTGCCATTTGTATTCACCACAGCCAGTTGAGCTTTTTCACTGGATAGGTAATCAATGACCATATCCTTTACATAGAGAAGAACAATTCTAGCCTTGACCTTTGGGTCAAGTGTCTGAATTGCCACATTGAAAATATCATCAGCATTATAGCTCCCCACCTCTGTCTTAATCCTGTCCAAACAGTACTGGATGCATTTTTCTTCACAGGAAGTCTCAATCATCCCAACTCCAACAGTCTCATTAAGGGACTTGGTGTATTCATTGAACTTCTTCACAGGCCTTGTCTTCTTACCTTCAAAAGGAAGGTCATCCATATAGTCTTCCTCTTCATCAGGAACTGGCTCTGTCATTGGTACCAGGGTCCTTGGTTCCTTATCTGTAAGGCTGATTTGTGTAACACCAGGGACTGGGTCATCAGGTGTCTTTATGGTCTCCAAGACCTTATCCAGGATGACCTTGGCCAGCTCACCAATAGCAAGTCCAAGTGCTTGCACCTGTGATTGGTCTTCACCCCAGCTGCACATACCATCAAAGACATTGCTGCTCCAATGATGAAAAAATATCAGGTCTTTTATGTGCTGTTGTAGCATCCCCTCTGGGTAACCAGGGTCAGGTCTCCCCAGAATAGAAAACTTATTTTTAACAAACTTTACCAGGGTGTCATAGTCCAAAAAACCATTACACTCATCTGCCAAATCCTGCATCACTTCCACAATACAGGAATCCCACCACTCAATTTCAAGGCTCACTCTGGCCTCATTGAGTCTCTGGCTCTTCTGCTCTTTAAGGAACTGTTTGAAAGTCCCAATTCTCTTACTCTTATTATCCATAGCTTTACATATTTAATTGTATATTAGATGGTTATCCATCCTCTATATTTATGGATATTTTCATTCTGGGAGACTGAAAAAGGGGATAATAAATAGGGACAGAAAGGTTGGTTTCCCATCTGTCCCTGATGTGTCTTTCCCTGAAAAAAGTTGACTCGCAAACACGAGTTAACAATGTTTATTTATCGAACAACACTGAGGGATCAGTATTATGAAAAAGCAATCGACTTGTATTATAGGGAAGGATATTCCGTCCGTCGTATTGCACAAATAATTCCCGTCAGTAAGAGTGGAATTGCTCGATGGATTGCTAACTTTGCAGAAGATAATCCGCATAAAGCACCCATCATGAAGAAACGGTCTATAAAGCCGGAGCACCAAGTTGAGCAAGAACTTCGCGCCGATCTTCCTGAAGATGTAAAAGTTCTTCAGGAAGAGGTTCTTCGTCTCAAGAAAGAGCTCAAGCAAGAAAAGATGCGTGCAGATGCCTACGACATGATGATTGATCTGGCCGAGGATGCTTTCAAGATCCCGATCAGAAAAAAATCTGGCGCCGAACAGTAGAGGCCCTGCATGCAAAGGATGCCAAGACCTATGAAGTCTTGGGCCTGTGCAAATTGTTTGGCGTATCCAAGCAGGCATATTATCAACATGACGAGTCAAGAGTATTGCTGAGGGTTGCCCAGGAAGCTTTTGTGCTGGAGTATATACGCGCTATCCGAGAGAAGGATCCTGGTCTGGGCGGCAGCAAGCTCTGGTATATGTACCGCCGTGACTTTGGGGGCAATAATCCTGTCGGTCGTGACCGCTTTGCAGATATCGTAGACAGGCATAATCTCAAGGTGAGGCTTCGCGTCCGAAAGCCTCGGACAACGGACTCAACACACGGTCTGCCGACATATCCAAACATCGTGAAAGACTTTATTCCAACCGCACCTAATCAACTATGGGTAAGTGATATTACATACATTACCATATGGGTAGATGCATATCATTATATACACTGCTTTTTGTCTCTCATTCTCGATGCCTACACCGAAGAGATTGTGGGATGGAGTGTTGGCCCCACGTTATCAACCCAGCACCCTGTGGAGGCACTCAGGATGGCACTTAAACGCATAGAGGGAGCTGAGAGCGCCTCTCTTATACATCACTCTGACCGCGGCTGTCAGTATGCCAGTTCGGAGTACATACAGCTCCTCAAAGGCCATAACATCCGCATCAGTATGACGGAAACCGGGGATCCAAAGGATAATGCTCAGGCAGAGCGTATCAACAACACGATGAAGAATGAACTCTTAA
Organism: Bacteroidota bacterium; assembly: GCA_029567375.1. GTDB lineage: Bacteria > Bacteroidota > Bacteroidia > Bacteroidales > UBA932 > Cacconaster. The sequence continues at coordinate 5,161 of JAKQLB010000259.1, forward strand.
AGGGAATGAAGTTCTCTTGCATTGAAGAAGTTATCGCCGCTGTATGCAGAGCGGTGGACTTCTACAACAACGAACGACCTCACATGAGCATCAATATGATGACCCCCGCCCAGGCTGCCTTCTGCGAGGGGACCATTGAGAAAATGTGGTTCAGCTACCGTGAAAAAGCCATCCGAGAGAAGCAGTCCGTCTTGGAAATCCCTGAAAAAACTTTACCTTTGTGCATCGGTCAGGGATCTCCTTCCGGGCTACGCCCTCCAGTCAATCCCTGACCGGGATACGACCTGGGTAGACAACAAAATACAGGGATAACGACTACAAGTCAACCCACATCAGTTATAAGTTAAACCAGAGTCAACTTCTATCAGGGATAGACTCCAGCCGGAGTCAACCTAAATCCGGAAATGACAATGAAAAAGTGTGTCATTTTTCAGGTCTCTTAATAACAACAATAACCCATTTTGGTTCTATTTCTGACTATGTCATTATAGACTTCATTGAAGTCAACTTCTTCCTTGTCATAGTGGAACTTCTTCATAGTCAATCCATCAACATCCCAAAACTCCAAGGCAGCTATTACATCTTGGTCTAAATATCTCTTCATTATCTTACACCTCCTTTACTACCATATACCATACCTTGAACTCTCTTCACACATCCTTTGTTCCACAACTCTGGACAAAAGGTTACAGAACCCATCAACATTCCTGACCTTCCCACATTTCTCAAACAGGGGAAGTATGACTTGGTTAAACTCACTGGAAAACTGTTTTGGATCCATTTCCCCTTTGTTTCTCAACACATCATCCACCCTTTCAACATCAGTCATAGTCCAACCCTTTACAACCCTTCTCATCCACCTTAATTCCAGACTCCTGTTCTTCTTTTCCATCAGGTCACTTACAATGTACCCACTAAATGGCATTTCCTGAGAAATCTTTTCCTTTGCAATCTTTCTCCAACTCTTGGATGTCTTTCTTTTCTGATTCATAACTATACCTCCTTCTCTTTATATTTCAACATCCCCCAACTGTCCCTGTAATAGGTGACATCCTTCCCTGTTTCCTTCTTCACCTTCTCCTCCAAAACCTTGAAGAGTCTTTCATCCTTCTTTTTCTCCCAGTTCATAACATCAATGTCAGTCATAGGGGTGATCCACTCATAAGTGTTCAGTATTTCACCAGATGTCTTGTCAAGTGTGTGACAGATACCAAACAGGAAGTGTTCCCCATTCCTTTTCTGATAAACCCTTTCAATCTTCTTGAAATCAACCTTATCTCCCTTCTCCACATAGTCTGTGGACATTTCCATCCAAGATGTTTCTGTGTTGTACATCTTGTTGTTGATTTTCATCCTTACACCATAATGGGTATGTTCTAAACAATTACTTCTCATACTCATATTCCTTTTACTCTTCACTGTCATCATCCCAATCTCCATTGTAGATTTCAAGGATGGTCTCCTTGTTGTCCCTGATTTCAACAATCTGGTCAAGGTCATATTCACCTATCCCAAGTCCTTCTCTTGTGGAAACATTGAACCAGTCATCTTCAATACCCATCTTCAATACCCAACATCCACAATCAACCAGGATGTTCCCATTCTCTTCTGTTACCTTAACTTCACAACAGAAGGGGTTAGTCAGTTCTTCATTGATGTAGTCCTTTACTTCATCAAGTCTTTCTTCTTTGGTCTTTTTCTTCATAACTTATTTAATATTAAAGGTTTAACAATGATAATGATGGACTCCAAAATTATATTTCTTCATTAAGGGTTCCATAAAAACTCCCAAGTACTCATTCTCATTGGGACATCCCTGGGGAACTCTCATATCAAACTCAAATACATCCTGGATATACATCAGACTAATCTCTATGATGGTCTGTTCAGACACCATCTCCATAGAGACCTTGATACCCATCTCCCTCAGTTTTTTCATATTACACTCCAACAACATTTCATACAGAGTCTTGGGGTTACCAGGGAACAACTTTTTCTTCAAACACTTGGTCAGATTCCTCCTGAACTCATCATAATTCTTGGGTTTAATGGAGTAAGGAAGATTGTCAATCATTTTGTAATACATCTTGTCTGTAATCATAATTATCTATTATTTAATTGTTTAACATTCACCAAACCTACCTTTGAGATACTCTTCCCTTATCTTGTCCCATGAGGTTTTATTCCAGTGACTACTTCTCAACCACTCAATCATACTCAGGTCATTCCCATCAAAAACAGATTTCCCCTTTGGAGTCATCTTGACCCAGTAGACATCATCAATATCCAGGGTGACTTCCCAGGAACCAAAGTCAAAATTGACAAGTCCTCCTTCACCAGTCACTTTCAACTTCTCATTATCCTCATCACACCAGTCTTTCAATTCATTGAGAACTGTTACACCAGTGTCTTTTGAAACAAGTCCTGACCTCTCCATCATATGACTTACTTCATTCTCTGAAACAAGTCTGATTTCTTCCAGATGGTCACCCAAATAGATGTAGGTGAAGTACTCACCACTCTTGGTCTGGTACAACTCATGTGTCCAACCATTCACAACATAACTACAAACCTTCTTTGAGGTTTCAGTGTTGTAGGTCTTTTTGTTAATAATCTTTTTCATAAGTGTTTCTATTTTAATTGTTAAACATATCTTCCATATAATCCTTCTGGATAGTCCAGTTTTCATTAGACTGATAGTGACCCAACCATTCATCCATCCCCACAGTCTTCACAAAACCTCTCTTTGAGTTCTGAATATCAACCTTGTGATAAAAGAAGTCATGAAGCTTCCCCTGTACATGAAGTTGGTCAATCACCAACTTCACATACTCTTTCCCATACTGTTTAATCTGTTCAGGGGTTACATCCATAATCCTTGCAGGGATAACATAATGAGAGTTGGCAAAATCACAACATCTTCCTTTGAAGGGGTATGCATTGTTACCAAATCCTTCATACTTCCTACCTGTGATTGAACAGGTATGTACATCATTCTTTTTTTCTGTGAGAGTTGAACCAACCTTGGATTCAATCATCTCTGATTTGTTGATTTTTTTCATATTTTTTTTATTAAGAAATGTTTCTTTTCCATTTTGTTTTTTGGTGTCCTTTGCTGTCTCACCTCTACAAACATAATGCATAAAAATCGGCTTCCCAACTATGTAGAGACCCCACAAGGTTGTGGGAATTGCCACAAGGTTGTGGGGAGAAAAACACAAAAAAAACAAGGCAAAAACTGCCTTGTTTTTTGTCAACATGTCATAGTGTCAGACTACTCCAAACCAAACTCTTTTTTTATCTTTTCCCTGTCCTCATCAGTAGCCCCTGCAACCTTAAACACATCATCACTATACCCATCTATGGAGAACTGTTCCTGGGCATAGGAGTCATGGGTGGCATCCCATATGGACTTTCTGATTACTGATTTCTTGGAGTAGACATTCCAGAAAAGATGGTCTTTATCAGGCTTTCTAAATCTATATGGAAGCTGGGACTGTATTTTAAACAGAGTTTCATAGAAGTCATCTTTATTAACATCAAGGGGTCTCTTTCCTTCCTTAAACAATATGAAGGTGAGATAGAAGGCCATTATCTGTGGCTCCAAATGCTTTTCCTTCTGATGCTCAATCTGCTTCAATGGATACAACTTGCCAAAGTTATCTTTCAGGCTTATGTCACAACAACTGATTTTACCTGACTCATCCCTGTCAATGTGAATGTCCAGATGATAGGTCTTAATGCTCCTCTTTACCTCCTCATATAGGTTAATGATATCATCAATGGAGATATCCAGATTGTGATAGAAACTATTCTGAATGGCTTTTTTAATACCCAATAACTCATCTGTCTTGGTATGGGGTTGTATGAGTTGTAGGGTGATGCCATAATCATCTTTCACAGGTTCATTCCCTTCAAGGGGTTTTAGGGGTATCCTCACAGGATGACTCACTCCACCAATGGTCACACCCTTATGGGTCTTGTGCCAACCAGGTATGATGTCTGGAATCTTGCTAACCTCTTCATAGTCCAGCCCCCAGAAATCACACAGCATTTCAAGAAGGGAGTCCCAGTCAGACACCAGAATCTGGACACCATCATCTGTCTTGACCTTGCAGATGACACACCCCCACAGACCAGCAGCATCCACAGGGAGAGAATTGACTATATGTCTTTTCTGGTCAAGCTTTCTTGCCACAGAGTGAATGAACTCCACAGTCTTTATGGTCTTGGATGTAATGCCTTGGTTTGGATCAGTCAAAACAATCACCTGACCAGAGGGGATGTTTGCAATCTCCTGGGGTAATCCATTCTGGGGTATCTTGATGGTGCTCATATCATTGGTTTTAGTTCTCAAAGTTACTAATTCAGCCTCAGTTGAGCAAATAAAACAAAAGGAGAGACCCCTTGTCCCTCCTGATGCTGATATGAAAGTATGGAAAGTAGAGTATCACTCCAAATGAAAGTTTCAACACAGTCCTGCACACTCACAGGACACATATAGTATCACCCTGTATAATTCTTAAAAGGGGTAGGGGTTTCCATCTCTGGTCACCCCTTGGTATATAATAACACTATGGCTTAAAACTGCATCACAATAGTCTGTACTGGTGTTTTTGTGTCATGCATCCCCCTTGGCAGGGGTGGATGTCTGAAATACTGAAAGTGGATGTCCAAAATGTGGGGTTCCCTGGTTTAGAAGGGGAGTTCATCATCCTCTGAACTGCCATCTCCACAGGGGGTATCATATAGTGAGTCCTGCTCTATGTCATAGTAGAATGCTTCATCTACCACAAGGCCCCAATTATTGATACAGGTGGAGTAGGTCTCATCATCCAATTCCATAGGAATAATGGTGTAGGTGAGCTTTAACCTGTCTATGGCATTATTGCAGATTCTTCTCATCCAGGCATCAAAGGTAGGGTGGGTCATCCCTTCCTTGTCAGCCCAGTCAGGCTCACCCCTGAACTCATTGTTTATTGTGAAGTCCTTTTCCTCATTGCCATTGTAGTAAAGGTGCATAGCAGCAAGGTATCCTGCATAGTCCTCTGCCTTTTTAAGGACATCTTCCTTGATGGGTCTCTTTATGACATAGCCATAGATGGTCTTGAAGTTATAGCCATTCTCTGTCTTCTCTGATGGGAGCAATAATGGCCTTGACAGTCTAATAATAGTTACTTTCATATCCTTTTATATTTTTGATTATAAGATATTTATGTGGTTTTGTTACTGGGATTATCTGGGACAGGCTCCTCCTTTTCAGTAAAGATAGGAGTGTTATCCTTTACCTCTTTGAGTAAGTTGATAAGGTCATCCAGTGACTCATCCTTGAAGGTAGGAAGTAGCTTTAAGTGCAGCTCCCTGGTAGCAAGTTCATCCTGGAACTCCTGGTATGATTGATTTATTTCCTCTATTGTCATATGATATTTATTGCTGTTGTCTTCTATCCCTTAACTCTTACCTGATACCTATAAGAACACAACTTCCTTATTATGCCTTACATCTCTACCACCAAAGGGAAATCCTGATAAGCTGAAAGCTTGAAGGATTTCACTTCCAGGTGAAACCTGGACTTACCCCTTGTCTTATTTTCTCTTTCATTGACTTGTAGTGAATGAAATGAACTACAATAAGTATATTTATATACTATGGCACCATTTGACACCCCTTAACTTATTGATAATCAATAATTGTTATCTGATGTGTTATGCTCATCAGAAACCATTTGACACCCCCTATGAGTTCTCTTAAACCTTTGTAGGGTTGGTTCACTTATAATTAGACCATTATCTTTCATCTTGTCAAGGTTCTGCTGATTGGTCAGTGCATCATCAAATAGTTCCTCCATCCTCTTCCATCTGATTTCCTTATCCTTCTTCCTTTGAAGTCCAACCACCTGACCTGTTGTCTTACCTTTTTTCAGTTTTGGATCCATACAATATTGTCTGGTGTCCCTCCTCTCACAGATGACATCATTCCTCTGGACAGTGGCTGCCATTTTTTCCATCTTGGTCAGATTGGTCTTGTTTGGTTCATACATCCCTTCTACAAAGGTGAGTTTCCAGATGATATGACAGACTGCAAAGTATCCCATCTCCATAGTGTTGGTCACACCTATTTTTTTCAAGAAACACAGATAGCTGTACAACTGCTCTATGACATCCTTCTTGGTCTTACAGTATACCTTGTTGTGGAACTTGCCACCCTTCACCCTGTTGGTGTTGTACTTCAACCAGGTTCCATCATTGTATGCATAACCATCCACAAAGGTCTTGGGGGTTTCCCATAGTCCTTTGGAGTAGTCATTTACCCTTTGCTTGCTGATGTTAGGAATGTATTTGTGGGTTAGTATCCTCCTGTACAGATCCTTTCTCATATTTACCCACTCTTTCTTATTGTCCCATTTGATGGAACTGGTCTTCTTTTTCTTGTCTAAGTATCTCATAATCAATCCATTTATATTAAATATAACAAAAAATCCAAGGATTTGTGAAACAAGGGGAAGGGAAGGAAAGGAGTTATTGAACACAGGAGTTTTTGAACACAGGGAGATTGCGGTTGCGACAGCTGTCGCAACCACCACCTGACAGTTTGACTTTTTATGTCTAAATAATTGATTATAGCCAAGTTCCGGCGCAATAGCTGTATCATTATAATTGAGTTCAAAACCTGACAAACTTACATAACAACACCTATTATGGAACAGATTATCATCATTATGACTGACAAAGACAGGTACTTCCTGTCAATCCTCTTTGCCCTGGCTGGTTGTATGGCCAATGGTTATCACCCTGCACCTGCTGTGAAGACAGCAGTAGAAGCAGCAGACTACTTGAAGAAAACCCTTAAAGAATCAGAAGTAGATGAACAGTAACCCCTACAAGAGAAAATGCTGCATCTGCAAGAAACCCATAGAGGGGACAGGACATAACCCCATCCCTGTCTGGCCAACTGGTAGATGCTGTGATAAGTGCCACACCACCTATGTTCTCCCAGCCAGGTATAGGCTGATTGCCATAAGGGAAGAACTGGAAAAGACAGAACAGGATGACACTGACAAGAACAACCAATAATCAGCAGCACATATGGACAAAGAAGAAAAAAGATTCTGGGCAGCAGCCATAATCCTTGGAGGGATGAGTGCAAACTACCACCATAACCTCATCCCTGGCACTTACTGGGCAGCAGGAGCAGTGGAACTTGCAGACCATCTCCTTGAAACCCTTTCAGAGAAACCAATGAAGGATCCAAAAGTATCAGAATAACCAAAATGGGGAAAAGTATCAAAATAATCTTGGAAAACACTTTTGATACAGCCTTCCCCCTATGTCAAAGAAACTTAAAAGATTAAAAGGTATGGAAGAACCCATTAAAGTATGCATCTATGCCAGGGTGTCCACCTCCCAGCAGGACTTCACCCATCAGCTCACCTCTTTGAGAGCCTATGCCAAGGAACACCACTACCAGGTAGTCAAGGAATACACAGAGAAAATCAGTGGAGCCAAAAAGGTGGCTGAGAGACAAGCCCTGTCTGAACTCCTGGAAGATGTGGAGAAGAACCAGGTCAAGAAGATTCTGGTCTTTGAGTGCAGCAGACTTTCAAGGAGAGCTCTGGACTTCCTGTCCATCATTGAGAAGCTGAATGAGAGAGGGGTGTCTGTCTTCATCTTACAGAATGGGCTGGAAACCTTATTGCCAGATGGAAAGGTCAATCCCATTGCATCCCTTGTATTGGGAATAATGTCCCAGTTCAATTCTATGGAGAGAGACCTGATCAGGGCAAGGATGAAGAATGGATATGACAACCTCAGGGCACAGCACCCTGGTGAGAAGGTGGTTGGAAGGAAGGTTGGGTACAGGAAGACCAACTACCAGGAAGAGTACTCCAAGGAAATCTCCCTCTTGAAGAAGGGGGTCTCTTTGAGGGACTGTCAGAGCCTGACAGGAACAAGCATCAACACTTTGAGAAAACTTAAATCAATGTTTGTGTGATATGGGAAAAATTGGAAGACCAAGAATGACCAGGAAGGACTATTACATCAAGTACCACAGGGTGATATTTGATTTGAAGTATATGGAAATGTCTTTGAGAAGGATAGCAAAACAGGAGAAGATAGGGCTCAGCACAGTAATGAGACTCAAAAAGAAGTTTGCATTGTAAAAAAATATATGCATTACAGGGCATTGTAGGGCATATTTTGAAAAAAAGTTTCTCAAAACTGCATTTTTTCCTTCAAAGCACCTCCTCTTTTGGTATATTTAAGTAGAGTTCAGTTCTGAACCTCTGGACAAGGACAATCCTTGGAGTTTTAATCAAAGAAATAGATGGAAGGAAAAAAGACTATGGGTCTTGAAGACCCTGATGTGGTTGTGGAAACCAAAGACAAGACTGTTAAGAAGAAAAAGTTGTGGGAAGACAGTGGGTATGATGACCCACCATTCTATGATGAGTTTAGACCCCACTGGGGACCTGGGAGTAAATACAAACCTTGGATTAATGGATAGGAGTATGGAAATGAGAAAGATTAAAGATTTGTATGTCCATCATTGTTGGTGGGATGACCCTGATGGTGGTTTTAGTGAAGGTTATGAACTCCTTGAAAAGGTTGGAGGAGATGAATGGAAACAATTGGTGTTCATCCCAGAGAGTTATGTTGAAGGTGACCCATACAAGATGAGTGACCAGGAACTTGAACAAGAGATAAAGAACTGGTTAAACCCTCAATGGTGTCATCAAAGGTTATTGGATGTGTTGGATAGTTGTGTTATCCCTCTGTGACATAATGAGTTTGGAAACCCATGGTCATCAGGGTATAACAAGTACAAACCCTGAATATATGGAAATAGTATGTATAATAATAGAAAATAGTATGAGTGAAACAGTTATTATGGAGATGCAGTCCAAGATGGACAACATCATCACAACCTTGAATAACATCAAGGAAGGTACAGTAGAAAGGGTGTATAACACCAAGGAGTTATCAGAGTACCTCAAAGTGGGGGTATCTGCTATTGAGAAGATGAGACAGGATGGGGAGTTGGCATATGCAAGGTTGGGTAGGACTTATATCTACACCCAGACAGATGTTGACAACCTTATTAAGAAGAACCATATAGAGTTTGTTTCATAGTATGGAAGGAAAGTTTTTTCTCAGGACAGACAACAAACCCAATCAGTTTGGGGAACATATGATAAACATCCAGTACTGCACACAGGGGGTACCTTGTAAGAAGAAGACAGGTATCAGTGTGAAACCAGAGTATTGGTTGGGGGACAATGGGACCAACAAGTATATCAAGGAAGGACCCAATGGTCACCCCAAAGGAAAGATGTTGAACCAGTTACTGACTAACATCAAGAAGGGGTATGATGAGATTATTGACAGTCTCATTGTCCAGAATAACCAGGTTATACCTGTTCCTGTTTTGAGAAGTATCCTGAATGGTACTTATAGTGAGGAACAGGAGATATCAAGGGGTAAGGTGGATTTTGTTCAGTTTGTTTTGGACTTCAATGAGGAGGAGTACAAACTAGGGAAGGTGGGGTACTCCATCTGGGTGAATGTTCAGAGTTATATGAAGAAGTTCAAGGAGTTCCTCCAAAAGACTAAACACATCCACACCAGTAGTGATAACCTCTTGTATTGTAGGGATGTAACAGTAGATTTGATTAGGGACTACATCCTTTGGAGAAAGGATAATGGTAACATCAACAAGACCATCAACCACTCCTTGACACCCATCTTCAAGGCACTCAAAAAGTGTTGTAGGGAAGGATGGATTGAAAGGGAGGTTTATGATGAGATAACAGAGCTCTACCTTCCCACCAATGGTCAAGAACTTGGAGAGGATAAGAAGATTGACTACCTGACCATAGACCAGTTAAAATCACTCAAAGAAGCTGCTGCCAATGCAAAGTTTGATAGAACCAGGGATTTTGTAGATATGTTTATGTTTTCTTTCTTCTGTGGAGGGTTGAGGGTAAGTGACATCATTTCCCTGAAATGGGAGGAAGTAGATATGGAAAACAAGATGGTAAGACACTACCAGGTCAAGAACCACAACAGGAAGTCCATCCTCCTTACAATCCCAATGGCAGATGGTGCAGTTAAGATTTTGGAGAAGTGGAAAGGTAGGAATGAGAACTATGTGTTTGGACTTCTGGATGATGAGTTTGATATGAGTGATGAAGAAAAGTTCCAGAACATCAAACAGTCCAGGACAAGGACAATCAACCAGTCCCTTGCTGCACTTGGAGAAAAGATAGACCTTCCATTCAAACTCCACATCCACTGTGCAAGACACTCCTTTGGTACCAATGGTCTGAACAATGGTGGAGATATCAAAACCATATCTGCACTTATGGGACACTCCTCAATCCTGGTGACAGAGAAGGTATATGCAACTGTCCTCCCAGAGACTTTACAGAAGAATGTTCAGGAGTATTTGAACTTTGAAATATAGGGGAAGGTGGTCCAAGGATAGTAAAAGGGTATTTCTTTGGATAGTGCATCAGATTTCCCAGTCATCAGCTCATCAGGAGTTCAACATATGGAGTAAAGATTAGAATAATAAGTAATATGCTGGTATTCAGTATTTTGCAAAGGCACTTTACCTGAATTGGTTAGTGCCTTTATTCTTTGTGTTTTCTATTACCTTTTTGGGAGGATTTTGGATTTTCAAGGATAGTGTGTAGGGAAGTAATACCCCCAAAATGACCTTTATTTGACCAGTTTTGGGCATGAAAAAAGCCAGGGAACTATCCTTGGCTTTCTCATAAGTTGCTGATTTTCAGCACTATTTTACAAACAATCCTGTTAATATTCTTCCTCGTCGAAGAAAAAGTCATCTTTTGTGGGATAATCTGGCCATATGTCTTCTATGGAGTCATAAGCCTCTCCGTCATCTTCGAGTTCCTGCAGATTTTCGATAACCTCCAGAGGTGCACCCGAACGTGTAGCATAATCAATCAATTCTTCTCTGGTTGCAGGCCAGGGAGCATCTTCAAGTTTCGATGCGAGCTCTAATGTCCAATACATATCTATCCTGAGTTTTAATGGTTTCTAAAAATGGGCTGCAAATATATATAAAAATATATATAACAAAAAACTATTTTTAAGGAATCCAGTAATCATCCTCGTGTCCGGAGTGGTAACACAAGTAACGGGCCAGAGTAAAAAGGTAGTCTGAAAGGCGATTGACATATCTGATTGCGACCAGATCTTGTTCGCTTTTATCTTCAATCCGTATAGCCATTCTTTCAGCCCTGCGACATACCGTACGGGCGATATGACATTTTGACGAGAGTGAAGGAGAGGAGGGGAGGATAAATGCTTTTTGAGCGGGAATGGCATCGGTCATCCTGTCTATTTCCGACTCAAGAAATGAGATTTCAGCTTCATTCAAAGGTTTGAGTTTTGCCACCTGATGGTCAGAGGCCAGATGTGCTGAAGCCTGCATCAGAAATATCTGTATGCGTCTTAGCTGGAAATCCTCGCTTACCTCGGAGCGCAGAAGTCCCAGCCAGGAGATCAGTTCGTCCATATCGCCGTAGGCCATAACCCTCAGGTGCGCCTTACTGACGCGTTTGCCGCCAACCAGTGAGGTGGTGCCGTCATCGCCTCTTTTCGTATATAGTTTCATTTAAGGTGTTGTTTTGTTTGTTTTCTATCCTGTTTTTTGCAGAGCGGATTTGGGGTGTCCGATCCTATTTTGCCATCTTTCATCCTCACAATGCGGTTTGCGTGACGCGCAATATCCTCTTCGTGAGTCACCAGGATAATGGTATTGCCCTGTCTGTGGATTTCTCCGAAGAGTCGCATCACATCCTCCGAAGTGGTGGTGTCCAGATTGCCCGTCGGTTCATCTGCGAGGATAATCGAGGGGCATGTAACTAACGCTCTTGCGAGTGCGACCCTCTGTCTTTGGCCTCCCGAAAGTTCGTTTGGCTTGTGCTCCATTCTGTCTTCCAGCCCCACTGCTGCCAGTGCCTCACGCGCCCTTCGCTCCCGTTCTTTGCGTGGAATCCCGGCATAGGCCAACGGCAGTGCCACATTTTCAAGTGCGGTGTACCTCGGCAGGAGGTTGAATGACTGAAATACAAATCCTATCTCGCGGTTTCTGATGCCGGCCAGGTCATCGTCATCCATCCCGCTGATACTCCGTCCGTTGAGACTGTAAGTGCCCTCCGAAGGGACATCGAGGCATCCGAGTATGTTCATCAAAGTGGACTTTCCCGAACCCGAAGGCCCCATTATCGCCACAAATTCATTTTTTCCGATAGTCAAGTCAACCCCGTCAAGTGCCCTGACGGTCTGGTTCCCCATTTGATAGTGCTTTTTCACTCCTTCCGTCCTGATAATCTCTTTCCTCATCTTTCTGCTCTTTGTATTTCAAATAATAATCTTTCAAAAGCCTGACGGCCCTGAGACCTTCGTCACCCAAAGATAGGGAATATTTGTTGACGAACATCTCGATATGTTGTTTTAGTACTCCTTCTGAAATTTCCTGCGCGTGCGTAACGACATAACTTTTTGAGGCCTCCGGATATTCCATTGCATAGATGATGCTCCTTTGCAACACTCTTTCAACCTTTTGTGCAAATTTTTCCCCGAGATTTCGCCTTACGGCAATTCCCCCGAGGGGAATGGGGGCTCCGCTGGTCTTCTGCCACCAGCTGCCCAGGTCGCATACCAGCTCCAAACCCTGCTCAGCGTAGGTGAAACGGCTCTCGTGAATCAGAACCCCGAGATCACATTCTCCGGAAAGAACGCTCCGCCCAATATCCGAGAAGAGCATCGGTACCTTGATTCCGCGCCCTTCAAAGGCGAGGTCATAGAGCAGCGCACCGGTGGTATATATCCCCGGAATTGCTACCCTTGGCTCCTTCAGTGATGCAGCGGCTTGATTGCCCGCCTTACAGACGCACAATGGTCCGCAGTCGTACCCAAGCGCCGAACCGCTCTCTAACATCCGGTAGTGCTTCATAACGTTGAACCAGCCGTGATAACTCAACTTGGAGATATCGTAAGTGCCGGAAGCTGCACTTAGATTGAGATTCTCCACATCAGATAGGGTGACATCAAAAGAGAGTTCCTCAGTATCTACGAGTCCCTCCACCATAGCATGAAACATAAAAGTATCGTTGGGGCATGGGGAGTATGCGAGGGAGACCTTCATCAACGCGCTCCTCCTGTAGCTTCTGCGGCTTCTGCTGCCTTTGCAAGCAGTTGGGAGCAGGTACCCTCAAGCGCGGAGAATGCCGTCCGGATGTTCCATCGGCTCTTGTCGCGTTCGCCAACCTCATTGGAAACAGCACGCAGCTCGATGAAGGGCACTTTTTCCATCAGGCATACATAAAAGAAGGCTGCTCCCTCCATGCTCTCGATATGAGGCGAAAAGCTCTCGAGGCGACGGAGATTGTGCTCGCGAATACCGGTGATGGTTTGAAAAGTGATGCCGTTTGCATCCTTAACTCCTTCAAGAGGCCCCGTGACAGGATAATGGTCGCGTACTTTGAGCAGACCGTTGACAAAAGGGAGGGTGTTGGCGTCGAGCATTGCATAATCGAATAGAGTCTGGAATCCTCCACGCGTTTCGATGCCCATATCGCCAAACTGCTCCACCGTTACATGGGCTACGCTACCAATCGGGAATTCCTTCGAGTAACTGCCTGCGAGACCGATATTGACCACCAAATCGTAGGGCTTCCTTTCAGAGGGGAGCGCAGGGTTGAGGATTTTTGTCAGGTGGTAGCAGGTAGCTGCCACTCCTATGCCCGTAACCGCAAATTCCACCTTCAGCAGTGCGGCATTTGAAGGGGAGATTCTTTCGTATGCTATCTCTGCGCAATGCAGCTCTTCTGCAGTCGCAGCTGTAAATAATATTCTCATAGCGGGCACTAAATTAGTTATTAGTTGGGACTTATTCAAATATTATTTGTAATATTGCCTTGTTATAAAACTTGATGATGGAATACGATAAAACAGAAGAATTTGATACGGAAGTGACAAAACAGCTCGCTTCACACTATAGAGAGATTTTGAGATTGCTGGGTGAAGACCCCACCAGGCATGGACTTCTAAAAACTCCCGAAAGGGTAGCCCGTTCAATGCAGTTTCTCACAAAAGGTTACGAAGAGGATGGCTCGGCCATAATACAGTCAGCGATGTTTCGGGAAGAGTACAGTCAAATGGTGGTGGTTAAGGATATTGAGCTCTACTCCATGTGCGAACACCATATGCTTCCCTTCTACGGTAAAGCTCACATTGCATATGTGCCCAATGGCTATTTAACGGGTCTGAGCAAGATTGCACGCGTCGTGGAGACCTTTGCCCGTCGTCTGCAGTTGCAGGAACGCCTTACCGTTCAGATCAGGGATTGCATTCAGAATAACCTGAATCCCCTCGGGGTTGCGGTTGTAATCGAGGCTTCACATATGTGCATGCAGATACGCGGAGTCCAGAAACAGAACTCGGTCACCACCACATCGGCATTTACCGGTGCTTTCCTTAAGGACAGCCGTACGCGCAACGAATTTTTCGACATAATTGGCACTAAACTGCATTAGCAGTTTAGTGCAGTGTGTAGTGTGTAGTATGTAGTATGTAGTATGTAGTGTGTAGTGTGCAGTTGCGGGTTACGGGGTTCGGGGTACTAATAATTAACATTTAGAGTATGAAAATAGTAATCGCAGGGGCAGGCGAGGTCGGAAGTCATCTGGCGAGGATGCTCAATGACGAATACCACGACCTTATCATTATTGATGAGAATGAAGAAAATCTTGCCCACATCAGTGAGAGTATGGATGTCCTGATTGTTCAGGGTAATCCTACTTCCATAAGTGTTCTTACTGAGGCCGGAGTAGGAAAAGCAGACCTTTTTGTGGCTGTAAGCCCGGCTAAAGATCAGAATATCAATATCATTTCTGCGCTTCTGGCTAAACAGATGGGCGCCAAAAGAGTTACTGCACGCATCAACAATGACGAATACCTGGACTATCAGAATAAATTCCTCTTTAAGGAACTGGGCATTGACCTGCTTTTTTATCCCGAGAAAAGCGCAGCGGATGAGATTGTGGACCTGTTAAAGAAGTCAGAGTTGTCGGATTTTGTGGGTTTTGCAAACGGACGTCTGCAGCTCGTAGTAATAAAACTCGACGAGGGGGCTCCCCTTGTGGGCAAATGTCCTGCAGATTTCGATTATCCTACGGATGATCTTCCTTTCAGGACGGTCGCTATTTCTCGGGGGGATGAAACCATTATCCCTCAGAAGGATACCATATTCAAGGTTAATAACCTCATTTATGTCATTGCACGCAAGGAAGCCGTAAGCGAAGTGATGTCCTATTCGGGTAAGGAGGAGATCGATATACGTCGAATTACCATTCTCGGCGGCGGAAAAATAGGCGAAATTCTCGCCAAAAGACTGGAGCCTACCGCAGATTTCATAAAGATTATCGAGATCAATAAGGAGCGTTGCGAAGTCCTCTCGGAGCGTCTGGACAAAACGCTTGTCATAAATGGAGATGGACGCAACTCCGATTTTCTCTATGAGGAAGATGTGAAGAGTTGCGATGCTTTCGTAGCAGTAACATCCAGTTCGGAAACCAACATTCTCTCCTGCGTTGCAGCCAAAAGGATGGGCGTAGCCAAGACCATCGCCGAAGTGGAAAACCTCGAATACATACGTCTTGCAGAGGAGATAGGCGTAGATTCGGTAATAAACAAAAAACTTATCGCTGCCAGTCGTATTTTCCGTGTAACTCTCTCCAATCACATCCGTACAATAAAATGTCTCGGCGGTTCCGATGCCGATGCTATAGAGTATGTGGTAAACGCAGGCAGTCTGATAACAACTGCACCCATTAAAGATCTCAATTTCCCTAAGGATGCCGTTATCGGAGGTGTCATAAGAGGGCAGGAGGCCTTTATTGCGGTAGGTACCACGATTATCAAGCCGCACGACAGGGTAGCCGTCTTTGCACTTCCTTCAGCTTTAAGTAAACTTGAAAAGTTTTTTGCCTGAATTTGTATTGAGATTAGAATTATTATTAAGTTTGCGCGCATTTAATAATAATCAACTAATTATTCATTATGATTCAATACAAATTCAAAACTTCAGGTAAGACAAGGTTGGACCATGACCTTCTTGGTGACAAGGAAGTGCCCGTAGAGGCGCTGTTCGGCGTGCAGACTCTCCGTTGCATAGAAAATTTTGACATCAGCCGTGACCTTCTCGGTGACCATCCCGAATTTATCAAGGCATTCGGCATTGTAAAGAAGGGCGCAATCCTCGCAAACCACCAGCTCGGTCTGGTTTCCGATGAGGTTAAAGATGCAGTGGTCGCAGCTTGTGAAGAGCTTATGGAAGGTAAACATTGCGAACATTTCCCTATCGACATGGTTCAGGGTGGAGCCGGTACTTCAGCCAATATGAACGCAAACGAAGTGATTGCCAACAGAGCTCTCCAGATTGCCGGTCACAAACCCGGTGAGTATCAGTATATACATCCCAATGATCATGTAAATATGGCTCAGTCCACCAATGATGCCTATCCTACGGCTATGCAGTTGGGACTCTATATGATCCATAAAGATGTGATGACAGCCCTTAAAGCGCTTGCCCGTTCATTCCGTTCAAAAGAGAAAAAATTTGCAGATGTTATCAAAATGGGACGTACACAGCTGCAGGACGCAGTACCCATGACTCTTGGCCAGACATTCGGAGCATATGCTTCCGCTATGGAAAATGAGATGAAACGTCTGGATGAGGCTGCACAGGGCTTGCTCGTAATCAATATGGGTGGTACGGCTATCGGTACCGGTATTACAGCCGAACCGGGATATGCAGAGGCCTGCACAAAATTCATTAAAAAGATTTCAGGATGGAAGGTGACACTCTCAGAAGATCTAATTGAGGCCTCCAATGATACATCCGCCTTTGTAGTTTACTCTTCAGCTCTGAAAAATGTTGCCATTCGCCTTTCAAAGATTTGCAATGACCTTCGTCTGCTCTCCTCAGGGCCTCGCACAGGCCTGGGAGAAATCAATCTTCCTCCAAGGCAGCCGGGAAGCTCAATTATGCCGGGTAAAGTCAATCCCGTCATTCCCGAAGTTGTCAATCAGGTTTGCTTCAAGGTAATCGGCAACGATTTTACCATTACCATGGCTTCTGAGGCAGCACAGCTCGAACTCAATGTAATGGAGCCTGTACTTGTACAGTCTGTCGTAGAGTCTGCCACCTGGCTCATGAGGGCTTGTGATGCTCTCCGCACAAAGTGTGTTGAAGGCATTACCGCCAATAAAGCGCATTGCAAGAAACTTGTAGAATACAGCATCGGTATCGTGACCGCTCTCAAACCTTATCTCGGCTACGCTAAAATCACCGAGGTTGCACAAGAGGCTCAAAAGACCGGCGGCAGCGTATATCAGCTGGTTCTCGACAAAGGTTTCCTTACAAAGGAGCAGCTTGACAAAATTATGGACCCGGCCAACATGACCAAACCGGTAAAGGTGGAGTTATAAAATCAGTTCTGAGTTCCGAGTTAGGAGTTCAGAGTATACAAAAAGAGTCCGTTCTCGGACTCTTTTTGTGTTTAGTTGTGAGTACAACAAATTCGCCGCGAAGCTCACGGCCGGCGGCGAATACAAACTTTAACAATTTAACTTTAAAACTATGATGAGAAAAAATTCTTTATAAAATCTTCATGGCAATATGCGCACAGGCTTCCGCATCGGCCAGGGCGTGGTGATGGTTTTCAAGATTGTATCCGCAAGCAGCGGCAACTGTCTGCAACTCATGGTTTTCTATGGAGTCCGCGAAATGCTTTCGGGAAGTAGCACAGGTGTCGTGGAACATATAGTTCGGATAATCCATCTGATACACCCTAAAGACCTCTTTCAGACACCCCTCATCAAAAGGAGAGTTATGCGCTACCAGTGGCAGACCCTCAATCATAGGCGCAATTTTTTCCCACACATGAGGAAATACCGGCGCATCGGATGTCTCCTCTTCCGAAAGACCGTGTACACGCTGACAGAACCATTTATGGTATTCAGGCTCCGGACGGATAAGACTGTAAAATCTCTCCACTATTATACCATCGCGAACTACAACCACCCCGACGGAACAGACACTGCTTCGGCACTCATTGGCCGTCTCAAAATCTATTGCTGCAAAATCTTTCATAATTAATCTTTGTACCTCTTCAACATTTTCTTAATGGTATTCTTGATTTCATTGCGGTACCATTGAGGCTTCAGGACCTCGATTGAGTCTGATTTGGAAAGTAGCTCCTGCGTAAAGTCGTAAGTGGGTACTATGTGATATCTGAATATGGTATAATCCGAGGTCTCCTCGATAGGAGTCTGCGACTCATGAAGCTTGAGGGAGTTGAAGTAATGGACTTGAGATTTATCGACCTTGATTTCGACCTCTTCGGCATACTTGCTGTCCTCAATGCAGGCACCGTAAAGGTCTTTGAAATAGCCTTTTGCCGTAAATTTCTTTGGAATCTTATAGGAGCGGCTGGTACGGCGAAGTTCCTTGATACGGTCGAGACCGTAAATCCTCGGCTTGTCGCTTGCGGCAGTCTTGGCCACCATATACCAGCGCTGCTTGAATTGTCGCAGACAGTATGGTTCTGCTTCAAACGTGGTGGAATACTCCTTGGTGAATCCCTGATGTGTGATTTCAAGCGCTTTTCTGTCGCGGATTGCCTCTATGATTGCAGAGAGATACTTTTCGCTCGAAGGCACCTCCTCGAAAATGATGCTGTCCCGCATATTGTGGCTTTCGTTCAGCAGGTTGTTGAGCGAGAGAGACTGCATGAGCCATTTTCTGATTTCATCACCTTTTATATCATCGCTATTTGCAATATAATACCCAAGGCTCCTGTCGCACTTGATTTCGATGCCGAAAGTGTCGAAGATGGAACTAATGTGGTTGTGGAATGTCCTTTCCGGAAGGTAGCTCTCCCCGAGTTCATTTAGTGTGCTGCGTGCCCAAAGGTCGCTTATATCCTTTCTGGAGATGTGCCCATGACGGTTAATGACCTCTATGAGCCAGATGTAGCGGTTGAAGTAGTTTATTGCCATATTTTATGGTTTTGCTTTCAATGACAAAGATAATGAATTAAACTGCCAAAAAGTGGCAGCCTGCCTCTTTTTGGCACCAATTTTATCAAAATCCTATTCTATTTCCGGTTTGCCTGTTGTTGCCTATCATCTCTTCTCTGCAAAATTCCACCATCTCCTCATAGGAAGGTTCGGTGCCGGTGATGATCGACTGCACCATCTTCTTGCGGCTGACATTTTCAATCTGACCTCCGGAAAAATTGAACATCGAGGCGAGCTTACGCGTCTGCTCTTCATCGAGATCGGGAACCATTGAGTGCCAAATCTTGGATTTTACTTCAATTGAAGGTACTTCGAACTTGATTTTATAGAGGAAACGTCTCTCGAAAGCTTTATCCAGATTTTGCGTCATGTTGGTGGTGGCGATAAGAATGCCGTCGAGACTCTCCATCTCCTGGAGAATGATATTCTGTATGGAGTTCTCCATCTTTTCAACGGCCCGATCTGCACCTTCCATCCTAATGCCGAATATCGCATCGGCTTCATTAAAAAGCAGAATAGGTGTCATTTTTGACTCTTTAACGCACCTTTTATATTTGCTGAACAGCTCTTTTATATTTTTCTCGCTTTCTCCCACCCAGAAACTCTTGATTTTAGTCACATCGGCAGTTATCAGATCCCTTCCGGTGCGTTTGGCAAGCTGATACACGGTCTCCGTTTTTCCCGTACCGGGCGCTCCATAGAATAGACAAGTAAAACCTGTTCGCATACCTTTTGATTTCATCATTTCTCTTATCTCAGGAAATCTTTCCGCCGACAAAATGCTCTCAAGTGACGAAACCTGTCTTTTGACCGCATCATCATAAAACAATGCTTTTGCGTTAATTGTTCCATATTCTATCAAACCTGCCATTGGGGTTCTATCACGCAACCCACCCACATCAGCAAGGATCATCTCCTTGACTTCGTCCGTCAGATCAAAACGATCTTTTGCAGCGATCCCATCGATATTTACATACTCAATAACCCCCATTTTCTGGAGTTCCAGACTCCTGTTTTTATACTCTCCCTGGAGCCAATCAAAGTCATCATCGGAGAAAAAGCTCCTGAAATCCCACCATTCGCAGTCATCGTCATCGTATCGATTGTAGCGATGTATCAAAGCATAGAAAAGCATACGCTCAATTTTACTCATAGACTCGGAATAGTCATAATCACTCTCATCATCCATTAAATCCTTGATTGTGTCTCCGGCTTTTAAAACAAAAAATGAATCGGCTGCCTTAGCAATGGAAGTATTAGGGTTGGAGAGGAGCATGTCGTCCACTTCTTCCAATGCCAGCTTGACATTACCCTCATCTATTGTAATATCGCTGAATAAACGATCCATTCTCGAAAGAATAGTGTTTGTCGTCAATCCTGTTGAAGAGGATTTTCGGAAAGGCTTATTTTCGCGCAACATCTCTAAAACCTCTCTCGAAACTCTAATCGAACCCCACTTGTTTCTTTTAATTAAACGCAGCTTCTCAAGCTCAAGCAGATCCTTCTCTAATGAGAGAAATGAGACGAAACTTGTTTTGAGCTGTTCGGCAAGTCTCCTCTGATTCACATCATCTCCCTTACATAGTTCAATCACAATAGCAAATAACGCCGCCTGCCACTCACTGATTCCATATTCTTCTGCAATCGTCTCCAACTCGAAGCGTTTAGCAGCAATTAGTTTATCGTTAAGACAGAAGTACTCATCATACTCCCGACCAAACTCCCTATTCTTTCGCGCCCTCTCAATTACCTCCTCAAAACACTCCAACAAAGTCTTCTTTTTTAACTCCAGACCCAAATCATCAATCAGCTCTTGACACCCCAGCATACCTGCCAGGATCTCTTTTGTAGATATTTTCTTTTCCATAACTATGCTCCTTTTTTATTTCTGTTACTGCAAGAAATTTTTTATTACTGCAAAGAAAAACATTTATACTGCCAAAAAGTGGCAGTATAAGTTATTTTGCCCAAATTCTCACAATTTAAGCAACACCCCGCACCCCGTAACTCGCAACACAAAAAAACCTGAAAGTTTTAACTTTCAGGTTTTTTTGTCAAGCCCGAAGGGCCTCCACCTACCATCTATTTAGCGGCAGACCGCTCATCTTCATTCTTACTTGTTCTTTTACCTGTGCGATTACATTGTCGTCATCAAGATTGCTGAGTACCTTGTCAATCATATCAACGATGCCGGCCATATCCTTTTCAACCAGACCGCGTGAGGTTACTGCAGGAGTACCTACCCTCATACCTGAGGTCTGGAATGCTGAACGACTGTCAAAAGGCACCATGTTCTTGTTGACGGTAATATCGGCTTTTCCGAGTACATCCTCAGCTACCCTACCGGTCAGGTCGGGGAACTTGGAGCGGAAGTCGATAAGCATGAGGTGATTGTCCGTACCTCCTGATACTACATGATAACCCTTCTCTACAAAGGCCTTGGCCATTGCAGAAGCGTTCTTCATTACTTGTTCCTGATATGTTTTGAACTCCGGCTGGAGGGCTTCATAGAAGGAAACGGCCTTAGCTGCGATACAATGCTCGAGGGGACCGCCCTGGATGCCGGGGAACACGCTTGAATTGATCAGCGAGGACATTTTCCTGATCACGCCTTTACGAGTTTTAATTCCCCACGGGTTGTCAAAGTCTTTGCCTATGAGAATGATGCCTCCACGTGGACCTCTAAGAGTCTTGTGAGTAGTAGAGGTAACAATATGGGCGTGTTTTACAGGGTTGTTCATCAGTCCTGCTGCAATCAGTCCGGCGGGATGGGCCATATCCACCATAAAGATAGCGCCTATCTTGTCGGCAATGGCGCGCATTCTCTCCCAGTCCCACTCTCTCGAGTAAGCGGAAGCGCCTCCAACGAGAAGTTTGGGGCGGTACTTCAGGGCTTTGCGCTCCATCTGGTCGTAATCCACCGTACCGGTCTCGCGGTTGAGCTGGTAGCCGATGGCATTATAGAGGATGCCGGACATATTGACGGGAGAACCGTGCGTAAGGTGGCCGCCATGATCCAGGTCCAGCCCCATAAAGGTGTCACCGGGCTTCAGACAAACCATGAATACGGCCATATTGGCCTGTGCGCCGGAGTGAGGCTGCACGTTGGCATATTCGGCATCGAAGAGCTGACACAGGCGATCGATTGCGAGTTGTTCGATCTGGTCCACTACCTCGCAACCACCATAGTATCTTGCTCCCGGATAGCCTTCGGCGTATTTGTTGGTGCAGACTGAGCCCAATGCTGCAAGCACTTGATTGCTCACAAAATTTTCGGATGCTATAAGCTCAAGACCTTGAGCCTGGCGCTCCTCTTCTTTTCGAAGTAATTCTGATATTTGAACGTCTTGTTTCATTGTTATATTATTTGTGTAATTATTTTCGTACTTTTGCGCTTGCGCCCGGGGCGGCAATAAACCACAAAGATAACTTTTTTACGGCTTTTTCCAATTATGTTCCGAAAACTTTTGAACAGTGAGCTCAACCGTATCACTCCTGAAGAATTCAAATTGAGGAAAAAGATGCCTGTGACTGTGGTACTGGACAATATACGTAGTCAGCACAATATCGGTTCCGCATTTCGTAGCTGCGATGCATTCCTCGTAGAAAAACTTTTCCTGTGTGGCATCTGTGCGGTGCCCCCTACCGCCGAGATACACAAATCGGCTCTCGGTGCCGAGTTCAGTATGGAATGGGAACATTTTGAAAGTACGGCAGAGGCGGTGCGTCGTCTCAAAGAGGAGGGGTACGTGATAGTGAGTGTAGAGCAGACCGAGCATTCCACTCTTTTACAGGATTTTCGCCCCGAGGAGGGAGCCAGGTACGCTTTTATTTTTGGTAATGAAGTGCGTGGAGTGCAGCAGGAGGTTGTGAATATGAGTGACATCTGTCTGGAGATTCCTCAGTATGGAACCAAGCATTCGCTGAATGTTTCGGTTTCGATAGGAGTGGTGCTTTGGGATGTGGTTTCCAATTTTTTTTGATATTATTTCAAACATAGATACAATGAAAAAATTATTGACAATCATTATGGTGGGCGCTTTACTTTTCAGCTCCCTAACCTCCTCAGCTCAGCGCAACAGGCAATCTAATGATTCCGGAATACCTGTAGTAAGGGCTGAATCAAAACGCGATTCAACCAAGAAGAGTCCTCAATGCCCTGTTTCAATCGAACAATTCATCACAAAAGAGGCTTCGAAAATGGTGGGAATGACCACCGTTTACAAGCAGGATGGCAAGTATTATCTTGCAATTCCCGATTCTCTCATCGGAAGAGATATTCTGATGGTCTCCAGAGTGGTTAAATCCGCTGCAGGCATCAGGGGCAGTTTCAGCGGTTACGCCGGCGACCAGTTGAACAGTGGCCTCTACACATTTGAAAAAGGTCCCGACAATAAGATTTTTTTCAGAAATGTATCGGTGAGGGAACGCTCACAAGACTCCATTATGAGCGAAAATATCTTAAAGTCCAACCTCACTGCAATTATAGGTTCATTCCCCATAAAGGCCTGGAATGAGGATAAGAGCATTTCCATCATTGATGTGACCGATTTCTTCAACGCAGACTCGGAAGAACTCTATTTTACGAAGAGAACCAAAACCTCTTTCAAGCTCGGAGCTCAGGACAAGGAGAAATCCTACATCAGCGGTATCAGGACCTATCCCATCAATACAGAGGTGACAGTGGTAAAAACCTTTGCCAGAACCACAGGTGGCAATGCCACCTATGAGTTAAACTGCTCCTTCGTGCTTCTGCCCGAGGTACCGATGACTGCCCGCTACTACGATGAGAGGGTGGGCTATTTTACGGCAACATATACCGATTTTGACAAGAATCCTCACGGTGTGGAGAAGGTACAGCTGATTACTCGCTGGAGACTCGAACCCCGCCCTGAAGATCTCGAGAAGTATAAGAGAGGTGAACTTGTAGAGCCGGCCAAGCCGATTGTTTATTATATAGATCCCTCGACTCCTGCCAAGTGGATTCCTTACCTGATTCAGGGAGTAAATGATTGGGAACCCGCTTTCAGGAATGCCGGATTCAAGAATGCAATCCGTGCTGAGGTGGCTCCGACTTCCGAACAGGACTCTACCTGGTCTCTCGAGGATGCGAGATTCTCCGCGATTGTCTACAAACCTTCCGATATAGCTAATGCCAGCGGACCCCATGTCCACGATCCACGCTCAGGCGAGATTATCGAGAGCCATATCAATTGGTATCACAATGTGATGTCTCTCCTGCACGATTGGTATTTTATTCAATGCTCACCGGTAGACGAAGGGGCGCGCACAATGAACTTCGATGACGAACTGATGGGACAGCTCATCAGATTTGTCTCCTCACACGAGGTAGGGCACACCCTCGGACTACGTCACAATTTCTTCGGCTCGGCGGTCGCCACTACAAAACAGTTGCGTGATCCCGAATACCTCAGGAAATATGGCCATACCACCTCTATAATGGATTATTCGCGTTTTAATTTTGTGGCTCAGCCAGGAGACAATATTCCCCGCGAACTGCTCTTCCCCCGCATAAGCACCTATGACAATTGGGCTATCGAATGGGGTTACAGGAGATTTTACGAATATGATGATCCCAAAAAAGAGCTTCCAATGATTAATAAATGTATCATGGAGAAGACAGCTGATCCTCTTTACTTTTTCGGTACCGAATCGAGTCCCAACGATCCCCGTTACCAGAGTGAGGATTTGGGAAATAATCAGATGGAGACCAACGAACTCGGCATCCGCAACCTCAAGTATATCATGAATAACCTTATTGAATGGACCTCGGAACCAAACAAGGGCTACGAAGGTCTCCGCAATATGCACAACCAGGTTTTTACACAATACCGTCGCTACATAAGGCATGTTGCCAAATGGGTTGGAGGAGTATATGAGAATCCTAAGCGAGTGGAAATGGAGGGTAATGTCTATACTCCGGTGGAAAAATCCAAACAGAAAGAGGCTATGACCTTCGTCAACATGCATGTCTTCACCCCCCAGGAGTGGCTCGTGCCGGGCGATATCATCAACAAGGTGGTTACAAAGCCTGAAATCATAATTGATAACACCTATAAGGCGGTTTTCGGAGACCTGCTTAGCAAGAGGGTTATGCTCAATCTCTATGAGGCGGAACTGTACTATGGCAACAAGGCATATACCATGACTGATCTATTTGCAGACCTCAATAAATATATGTGGGACAGCCCCATGCCGAGGGATGCGACGGCCAGATTACACAAACGTATGGGACAGAAGGTATATGTAAATGTACTATGCGGTCTCTTTACCGGGGAAACGGCAATCAGGTCAATAGATACCACAAAGGACAACACCGATATCAATTCGATGGTTTACTACCAGTTGAAAAATCTCAGGTATAAACTTTCCGTCAAAAATAGTAGTGATCCTCTTGAAAGTGCTCACAATGACTATCTTGTAAAGGTTATCGACAAGGCCTTCAACCAGGTGTTCGATGCACCGGTTGTTAAAGCCAAAGAGTAGTCACTTCGACAGACAGATGAGTGATGGCCCCGATAGTTGAAACTATCGGGGTTCATATTTTTTGTGTAGAGGCATTGATTTTGTTGGAGAACAGATTGTCTATCTTTTCAAATGGGACATATAACAATCACTTAACATCAAAATCATGAGAAAAATCAAGTTTATAGTTTTAGCGACACTATGCGTATTTAGCCTATCAAGTTGTTGGTACGAGGATTTCGAAGAGGAAATAAAACATATCTATAAGGTGGATAGTATAAGGCTTAATGTTGATCAGCGTCCATTTATTAAAATAATTCCATCTGTTACTGAGGATTGGACATTTGATTTTGAGAGCAGACAGTTTTACATTGCTTCTGACACCAACTTGGTTGTCAAAGGACGTCGCCATATAACACATTGGTGGATTGATTATGAGGCAATAGATTGGAGGATTACAAAAATTGATGTAATCGCATTGGAGGATTATGATGAAAATCATCCTGCAGGAGAGCTTTTGAATGATCTGTTTAATATCATTTATTGCTGTAGAGATCGCAGGGAGATTACACTACCGGTATCAGAGATCGGCTATGGCGACATAATGCTCGGCTACTATGTGCCCGGTGGCAAAGATTCTTATTGCCTCAAATTATTGCCAAAGGAAGGTGCAACCAACCCATCAAAGTTTGAGATCCGCATCGAAGATGCATTCGGAAGAGTCTTTGTTGTGCGATCGGAAGACAAGGATTCGAAAAATAATTAGTTACAATTTAGCAGAGCAGTACATTCAACTTTTGGTAGGTGTATAAAACTTACATATAACTAACTACACACTCCACACTACATACTATCCTCGCACCCCGTAACAGAACAAGTGGCACCCGATTGAGTGCCACTTGTTCTTCAAGTCGGGAAGAGGTGACTCGAACACCCGACCTCTGCGTCCCGAACGCAGCGCGCTGCCAACTGCGCCACTTCCCGAATAATAGGTTGCAAAGATAAGGGATTTTTTTGCAAACTAAAAAATATTAGTTACCTTTGCGCACTCAAAAAAACGAGAACACATTTTTTAAAAACAATTAATTTTTTGCATTTATGTCCGATTATTTATCAGCCGACAAAAAGCAAGAGATCTTCAGCAAATACGGGAAGTCTAATGTTGACACCGGCTCACCTGAGAGTCAAGTTGCTTTGTTTTCCTACCGTATCGCTCACCTTACCGAACACCTGAAGAGGAACCGCAAGGATCACAACACCCAACGTTCACTCCTCAGACTCGTAGGTAAGAGACGTCAGTTACTCGATTACCTAAGGGATACCGACATTGAGAGATACCGTGAAATATTGAAGGCCCTCAACCTTCGTAGATAATACAAACAGGAAAAAAATGGAGACCGCCGTGTTTTTGAAGCGGTCTCTTTTTTTATTGAAAAAACAATTTTTTAGCGGAAACAATATAATTTTTTAGCGGAAACAATGAATGTTATTAAGAAAACCATCCAATTGTCCGACGGAAGGACAATAGAAATTGAGACCGGCAAACTGGCCAAGCAGGCCGACGGCTCAGTAGTAGTAAAAATGGGCAAGACCATGTTGTTGGCTGCCGTTACATGTGCAAAAGAGGCCAAAGAAGATGTGGATTTTATGCCTCTTCAAGTTGAATATAAAGAAAAATATGCCGCAGCGGGCCGTTATCCGGGTGGTTTTATGAAAAGAGAGGGAAGACCCTCAGATTATGAGATACTTGTAGCACGCCTTATCGACAGGGCGCTTCGTCCTCTATTCCCGGAAAAATTCCATGCAGAGGTATTTGTGACAGTCAACCTTATTTCGGCTGACGGAGTTGATATGCCCGACGCACTTGCAGGACTTGCAGCTTCAGCTGCTCTCGCAGTGAGCGACATACCCTTCGATGGTCCCATCTCCGAGGTGCGCGTTGCTCGTATAGATGGCAAATTCTGTATCAACCCTACCTTCGAGCAGTTGGAAAAGGCTGATATGGACATAATGGTGGCCGCCACTTATGAAAACATAATGATGGTAGAAGGTGAAATGAAAGAGGTTAGCGAGGCCGATATGCTTGAAGCCATTAAATTTGCCCATACGGAGATCAAAAAGCATTGCTTAGTTCAGAAGGAACTGGAGAAAGAGGTGGGCAAAGAGCTCAAACGTGAATATTGCCACGAGACAGATGACGAGGAAGTTGAGAAAGCTGCTTGGGCATATTGCTATGACAGATGTTATGCTATCGCCAAGAGCGGCAGCGACAAACATACCCGTACAGATCAGTTTGAAGCGTTACACCAAGAGTTTCTTGAGACTATCCCTGAAGAGGAGAGAGAGGAGAAAGCAACAATGGTTGCAAGATACTTCAATGCCATTGAGAAAAAGGCTATGCGCCGTATGATCCTCGATGAGGGCATCCGTCTCGACGGTCGAAAGAGTGATGAGGTCCGTCCTATCTGGTGTGAGGTAGATTATCTTCCCGGCGCTCACGGCTCAGCCATTTTCACCAGAGGTGAGACTCAGTCGCTTACTACGGTAACCCTAGGCACAAAGGACGATATGAAGGAGAGAGATGAGGTGCTTACCCAGGGTACCGATCAGTTTGTGCTCCACTATAATTTTCCTCCTTTCTCTACCGGTGAAGCAAGGGCATCCCGTGGTGTGAGCCGCCGAGAGGTGGGTCATGGCAATCTCGCCTGGAGGGCACTGAAAGAGGTTGTACCGGTAGGTGAAGAGAATCCCTATGCAGTGCGTATAGTATCTGATATCCTCGAATCCAACGGTTCCTCTTCGATGGCTACCGTATGTGCAGGTTCTCTTGCACTCATGGATTGCGGCGTGAAGATTTCCAAGCCTGTTTCAGGTATAGCAATGGGCCTGATTTCAGATACCGAGTCCGACAAATATGCTATCCTTTCAGATATTCTAGGTGATGAGGATCACCTCGGAGATATGGACTTTAAGGTTGCCGGCACCAAAGATGGTATTACGGCTACGCAAATGGACATCAAGGTAGACGGTCTCTCGTATGAGGTGCTCGAAAAGGCACTGGAGCAGGCACGCCAGGGCCGCCATCATATTTTGAATGAAATGCTCAAAACTATCTCAGAGCCCCGTGCAGAATACAAGCCCCATGTGCCGCGCATTATTCAGATTGTGGTTCCCGGTGAGTTCATAGGTGCAATTATCGGCAAGGGCGGCGAGGTTATTCAGGATATTCAGAAGCAAACCGATACAAGTATCACCATTACAGAGTCAAAGAATGATAAGGGTGAACCTATCGGTCTGGTCGATATTTTCGGAGTTGATAAGGAGAAGATGGATGCTGCCTTAGATCGCATCAAAGCCATAATAGCAGTTCCCGAAGTGGGTGAAATTTACAAAGGTAAAGTGGTATCTGTTGTGGAGTTTGGTGCGTTTGTGGAGATTCTCCCCGGTAAAGACGGTTTGTTGCACATTTCAGAGATGGATTGGGGCAAGACTGAGAAAGTGGAGGATCTTTTCAAACTCGGTGACGAGGTTGAGGTCAAACTTATCGAGATCGATCCCAAGACCAACAAACTCCGTTTGTCCCGCAGAGCCCTTTTGGAGAAGCCGGAAGGCTATGTAGAGCCTGTACGCAGGCCTCGTCCTGCAGGTCCCCGTCCTCACGGCGGTCACGGCGGTGGTGGCGATCGTGGAGATCGCAAAGGCGGATTCCGTAAAGATTTCAACAAAGGAAAGAAATAGTAGAAAACGGCCCTCGGGCCGTTTTTTAGTTCCGAAAATACTACATACTACTCACTCCATACTACATACTTTTTCCCTATCTTTGTCCGGTGAAGGCTTATGAAGAGGTTATTGCTAATATTATTGTTTGTTATGACGAATTTATTTGGTACTGCAGCAGATGACAGGGGCGCTTTGCGCTATTTTTCTTATAGCGTAGGGGGTGGGATGAGACAATTTTCCGGTTTTTCATATCAGGTCTCTTATATGGATGATGGTAGGATAGAGATTCTTATAAATGAGGATTTTCCCGACCAGAAACGTATTATAACTTCCGATCCTACTGTGTTTACTGAACTTCAGGCCATCATAGATGAGCACAATATGACCTCTTATAAGGGGAATTATGAGCGAAGTTTTCAGACTTTGGATGCCGGTTCATGGCATTTTGATCTGAGATATGAATATGGATTTTCTGTTAGTGCGACCGGTATTATTAGGTATCCACGTGGAGGAGCAGAGGCTTTCAGATCTCTCAAAGAGTACTTTGCGAAATGGGAGAAGCTGCCGGGTGAGGTCGACCCGATTATATTTTTTGACTACACCTGCGGCATAGGAGAGGAAGACAAGATCAGTTATAAGGTAAGCAGCAGTGATGAAGGCCTTATGATGCATCTTTTCAATGCTAAATATAGTTTTGATGAGAGATTCACTCCCGACCTCTCCATTTTTGAAAAGATCCGCACATGTCTTATCGTTTACAATATGGACACTCCGGATGCTTATACCTATTACAATAAAAAAGAGCCCGGACAGTGGTCTTTCGATGTGAAATATGCCTCCGGAGAGGTTATTTCCCTAAAAGGCAGTTATGGAGATGTCAAGGGTGGATTTATCGATGCCCTCGAGAGCATTTTTCAGGATTGGATACCCGTTAACGGTAAAATGACGAGGTTTAGGTTTGACTGGCAACCCGATTATCATGGCCGTGTCTGCTACTATGTAAATGCCGCAACCGAGCCACCAACCATATACTTCCATAAAGGTAGTGGATATGAGTATTCTACCTCCATGCCCATGGATGCTGAGGATCTGGCGCGACTGAGGCAATTTATTGCTGCTATGAAAGTGGACAACACTTACCAGGATCCTACTCCGGCGGAGGGAAGGGGCAACTGGTATCTCACCATCAACTTTGATTCGGGCGATATTCTCGGCATTAACGGCAAAATCAGCACTCCTCGTACTGCAGAGGAAATGAGGATTTGCGATCCGATTCATGATTTTTTCAAACCGATAATAGCAAAACTTGAGCTGCAGAGGAAAGAGCATGAGGCACTTCTGAAAGAGACAGCCTTAACAGATACTGATAAGGATGAGTCAGACGGGCAACGGGAGCAAAGCTCCAAATCTGCTACCCGCAAATGGTGGCAATTTTGGAAATGATTTTGTGAACCCGAACTCAGATTATCTAAACAACATATTTTAGCAATTATCAAGGAACGAAACAAAGGGGCTGACAATGGTCAACCCCTTTGTTTGTAGGCCTCTTTTAAAGCCATTCCTTGTTGGAAAGCCTATTTTGCAAGAGCCGATAGCTCCTCACAAAGGCCGTCAAGACCTTTTATAAGGTCGTGACCTACTGCCTTATAATGTGCTTTTATTGCCTTTTTGCTGCTCTTGTCAGGATGATTGACTCTGTAAAAGAGGCCGTCAGCGAGATCGCCGGCCTTCTCTATGAGTTGTTCTACCTTTGTAAGGTCCTTGTCGGGATGCAGCATTGCAAAAAGCAGACAATCTTCAACAAAATCTCCGATAAGAAACTCTATGTCCTTCTTGATTACTCTCAGATTCATATCTGTATTCCTTTTTAATTTGGCTGCAAAGGTAATATTAATATTTTTTTTTACAAAGATATGATGCCGGGCTTCTTGGTAAGACCAAGACCGGGTTTATCCTCTAGGGTGATTCGTCCGTCCACCAGTTTCATTCCATCGAAGCAATCGTTTGCAATGAGATAGTTGCCGTCAAGGTCTGCCCATTCCACTTTAGGTGCAATCTGGGCTGCCGCCGAAATGGCAACGGAGGTCTCGGTCATGCAACCTACCATAATTTTCATATGAAGGGCATTTGCCAGCGAAACCATTTCTCGTGCTTCACGCATACCGGTACACTTCATCAGTTTAATGTTGATGCCATGGTATACACCCTTTAGGTTGGGGATGTCAGTCAGGCGCTGACAGGCTTCGTCGGCAATGATGGGCAGAGGGCTGCGCTCAGTCAGCCAGGCTGTCTCTTCATTCAATAGCTTGGGCATCGGCTGCTCAATCATATTGACATTTCTTTCTGCAAGCCAGTTGACCATGTCGAGTGCGTAGTGTTTATCTTTCCATCCCTGGTTGGCATCAATGCAGATAACGGTGTTGGTCTTGGCCCTAATGAGGTTGATCATTCTTTTGTCCTCTTTTTCCGTCATTCCGAGCTTGACTTTTAGTATTTTTGTCCAGGAAGCCTCCTCTATTTTCTCGTTGACAACGTCGTCACTGGCATCGTAGCCAATGGTATAACAAGTGTGGGGGGCATCATCGGGGTTAATCCCCAAATTTTCCACCAGGGTTGCCCCATAATGTTGCCCACAAGGTCATGCAGGGCAATATCCACGGCAGCTTTGGCCGCGGTATTGTTGGTGGCCAGTTTGTCCACTTCCACCATTATGTCTTCGATACGGAACGGGTTGTCAAACTTAGGCAGTACATTTTCGGCCACCTTTTTGAGAAACTCATGTACAGAGGCTTGCGTTTCGCCCAGGTAAGGGGGCATCGCCGCCTCACCGTATCCGGCATATCCGTTCCAGGTGATGCGGCTGATCACTATTGGCGTTGTTGTCCTGGATGATCCGGAAATTGTGAAAGTATATTTCATTTTGCCCATGAAATTCTCCCACTGGAGATCAAGCTTATTAGTGACAACCTTGTTCTTTTTCGCTGCGTTTGCAGCAAAAAGAGTTCTCGGGTGCCAAAATGCAGCTGCGGCGGTCATCAAGCCGGCAGCCTTCAAAAATTGTCTTCTGTCGCTCATGGTTGTATTTTTTTCGTTGTTATATTCTTTAGAAATACCAGGGGTGTTTTACTATTGACACCAGGCCGGGAACCTCATCTGCCTTGTTAATGACACGCCTTGCACGTACCAGAGTTCCGTCATAGAAATCATCTGCATCGGGCATTAGAGAGTTGGTCTGGACATTGGTGGCTGCATGAATAAATCTGCCCTCTCCGAGGTAGATTCCGACATGGGTTATCCTTTCGCTTCTCTCTTCGGTAGCTTTACGGCCGAAGAAGAGCAAGTCACCGGGCTGCAGATCACCCGGGAAATTCTCGACATTTACATCATCACCTACTTTTGCCTGTTGGCTGGCATCCCTGCGGGTAATCACTCCGTTGAGGAAAAGAACGGTTTTGACAAAACCGCTGCAGTCCATAGCTTTGATGGAGGTGCCTGCCCATAGATAGGGGAATCCGAGGAAGGCCTCGCCTGTGGCAATAATATTTTCTGCGGTAGGTTTACGTGAGGCAATCCAATTGTTGAAGGATGTAGCGTCCTTTTTGGGTACAAAGGCAATTTTACCATCGGGAATTCTTACCTTGAAATAGCTCCCTTGCTCTCCGACTTTCTCCACGATATTGCCCCATACTCCGTCGCTTACCACTTGTGAGGTGAGGTCTGCCTTTTCACGGAAGAGAGTGTAATAAGTGGTTATGATCAGACGGTTAGATGCCTTCCAGGCGTTGAGCTCCTGCTCGTCCATCCTCTGTACGCTGCCGACAGTAACCCAGGCGTGGTAGCCTTCGGGAGTGACGATCCTGTACCAGTAACTGCGTTTCTCAAGCAATTGTACCGGTGTGCCCATCAGTAGCTGCGTAGCCATTTCCGAAGAGTAGTTAGCCTCATATCTGACATTGGCCACCGAGTGTGAGACTACTGCCCAGATCTTGTCTCCAAATTCAGGGTCGGGAAGCACGATCATACTGTCCAGCACATTGAGACCTTTCTCCGAAAGAGCTGCCAGTAGTGCATCTTTAGCCTCCTGCTCTGTAGTGGAGCCATAGAGGACTTTTCGGCCATCAACATCTTTTAGTATCGGTTCATAACACTTATCCCTGCGGTCAGGAGCAAATTGTGCTTTAATTTCATTGGAAATGGAATCAAACTGCTCTTGGAAAGAGTCTGCGGGGGATCCACAGGATTGGATCATCATTAAGGCTGAGATAGCCGGAATCAGGAGTCGTTTCATTCTGTTTAAAAATATTAGTTTAAATTTCAAAAATACTCTTTTTCTTATCTTTGTGCAAGAATAGGTCGCAAAAATGAAAAAAAGATACAACTCTTTTGTCGGATACTATAAGAACCAATACGGTAGCAGACTGCAGAAAATAGTTATAGATGCAGGGTTTACCTGTCCAAACCGTGACGGATCCATTGCCTTTGGAGGGTGTACCTATTGCGACAATAATGCTTTCCACCCCTCATACAGCACTCCGGACAAGAGCATAATGCAGCAGATGGAGGAGGGAATGGAATTTCACCGCCGCAGATATCGCAGAGCTACCGGTTATATTGCATACTTCCAGCCTTACTCTAATACATACGCACCGCTTGACCGCCTCAAAGAGCTATATACGGAGGCTCTTTCGCATCCCGATGTGGTAGGGATAGCGATAGGGACCCGCCCGGATTGCATAGATGAGGAAAAGCTTGACTATCTTGCTGAACTTTCGCGAGAACATATAGTTATGGTGGAATATGGTATCGAATCCTGTTTTGATGTTACTCTGGAACGCATCAATCGTGGCCATACGTTCCAACAGGCTGCCCATGCCGTCAAGATGACTGCCGAGCGCGGACTCGACGTCTGTGCGCATTTTATCCTGGGACTACCGGGTGAGAGTCGCGACATGATGCTCGAGAGTGCCTCAGTGATTAATTCGCTGCCATTGACTTCACTTAAATTTCACCAGTTGCAGCTCATAAAGGGAACTCGTATGGAACGGGAATTCGAGGCTCATCCGGAAGATTTCGTCACCTTTGCCCTGGAGGATTACCTCGATTTTTTTGTGGATATTCTCGAACGTCTGCGACCGGAAATATGTATCGAAAGATTCGCAGGGGAAGTACCACCAAGGTTTGTAAAGTCAACTCCTTGGGGCCTCATTCGCAACGTAGAACTGCTTCGATTGCTCGAAAAAAGGCTCGAAGAGCGCGATAGTTGGCAAGGCAAATTGCTCTGAAACGAACTTTTGCTATATTTGTAGATTATAATCGAAAATAATTGCGATATGGAACAGTTTTCCGATACGATCATAATGGAAGGATTGGCTTACGATGATGTATTGTTGATCCCTGCCGAGTCCGGTGTATTGCCCAGGGAAGTTGATATTACCACTCATTTTTCGAGAGAGATACCTCTCCACATCCCTATAGTTTCCGCTGCGATGGATACCGTTACCGATGCAAATATGGCCATCGCCATAGCACGCGAAGGTGGTATCGGAGTTATCCACAAAAATATGCCCATCGAACAGCAGATGGAGCATGTTCGTAAGGTCAAACGTGCTGAGAATGCCATGATATATGATCCCATTACTATCAAATATGATGCTCTGGTGGGTGATGCACTTCAGCTGATGGCTGAAAACCGCATAGGAGGCATTCCGGTGGTAGATGACCAGAATTATCTTATCGGTATCGTTACTAATAGGGACCTCCGTTTTCAGGAGAACTATAAGACCCCCATCTCCGAGGTGATGACCTCTGAGAACCTAATTACAGCGGGTCCGGCAATCGATATTCCCCAGGCTACCGAGATGCTCAGTAAATACCGCATAGAAAAGCTACCCGTGGTTGATGAGAACAACCGACTGGTAGGTTTGATTACATATCGCGACATAATGAAGATCAAGAAGAATCCTACCGCCAGCAAAGATTCCCGCGGACGTTTGCTCGCAGTGGCCGCCGTGGGCATCAACAGCCACAGCTTGGAAGATGTGGAGAAGCTCGTATCTGTGGATATAGACGCGGTAGTGCTCGATACGGCGCACGGACACTCTCTGTTTGTGTTACAGACCATCAAAAAGATCCGCGAGGCTTTCCCGCATCTGCAGATAGTAGCCGGCAACATTGCTACCGCCGAAGCCGCGTTAGCTCTTAAGGAGTGCGGAGTTGATGGTGTCAAGGTGGGCATCGGCCCCGGTTCCATCTGTACCACCCGCATTATCGCCGGTATCGGAGTACCTCAGTTTACAGCAGTGATGAATACTGCAAAGGCTCTTAAAGGAAGTGGTATCCCGATTATTGCGGATGGTGGTATTCGCTACTCAGGAGATATCGTTAAGGCACTTGCTGCCGGTGCAAACACCATTATGGCAGGGTCGCTTTTTGCAGGAGTAGAAGAGTCTCCCGGAGAGGCAATTATTCTCAATGGTCGCAAGTTTAAATCCTATCGCGGCATGGGTTCGCTCGAGGCAATGCAAAAGGGCTCCAAGGATAGATATTTTCAGGATATGGAAGAAGACATCAAGAAGCTCGTGCCTGAAGGAATTGTGGCTCAGGTACCTTATAAGGGTACTCTCGCAGAGGTTATATTTCAGTTGATCGGAGGTTTGAGAGCAGGTATGGGCTACTGTGGTGCAGCAGATCTCGCAGCTCTTCGCAAAGCTAAATTTGTCAAGATCACGCATGCAGGAATGGTAGAAAGCCATCCTCATGATGTTACTATCACCCGTGAATCCCCTAACTACTCAAGATAGACTGCTATGCGGAAAATACTTTTGATAATAATAACGATGCTGTTGGTCGCCGGATGCTCTTTTATCGAAAAAAGAGGCAGGAGCCTTCAGGATCGCAGGGTTGCGAGAATAGGGCATGAGGTGCTCTACGAGAGTGATATTGTGCGCATGATGCCGGATGGTGTCTCATCTGCGGATAGTGCAGCGATGGTTAGTCGCTACATAAATACCTGGGCTTTGGATCGCTTGCTGCTGCTCAAAGCAGAGGAGCAACTCTCTAAAGCTGAGCGCGATGTCACTGCTGAAGTGGAAGAGTTTCGTAGCACTTTGCTCGGTTTCAGATTTGAAAAGCGCTGGGTTGAGGAGAGGCTTGACACAACAGTGACTCTCGAAGAGGCGCGTTTATATTATGAGGAGCACCCCTCGAGTAGCATTTTCCCTTATCCGTTGGTTAAGGCGCGTGTTATCAGAATTTCCACCGGGTCACCCTACTATGAAACCATTAAAAGTGCATATACCGTCACTTTGGAGCAGGATGTAGCAGAACTCAGGGAGTTATGTTATTCCTCTGCAGAGCGCTATGCCGATTTCGGAGGGGAGTGGATACCACTTTCTCAACTTGCAAAGGAGCTTGGTATCGATATCGAGACCTGCACCAGGGAAGTTCTTCCCAGAAGAAGTAGCGAGATGAAGTTTAACGATTCCAATTATTTGATTTTTATAGAAGAAAAAGTGGATGCAGGAGTCGTATCGCCCTTTGAATATAATGTGGCGAGGATACGCGAAACTATTCTTGGCAAACGAAAACAAGAGCTTTTGACAAAATTGGAACAAGACTTGCTTGAAGATGCCCATATCAACGGAACGCTAAAAATTTATTGAAAAATATGAAACATACCTTTGTTGCCACTGCACTCTTTTTAATTCTTTCCATCTTTGGGACGGAGATCCTAGCTCAGCGTTATCAGGAAGGATTGATCGACAAGACTATTGTGCTCATCGGCAATGATATGATAATGCTCTCGGACCTGGAAAATGAGGTGCAGATGATGAGTGCGAGGGGCTTTGCTGCAGACCGCAACGCTCGTTGCCAGATACTTGAGGAGATGCTTGTCTCCAAACTTTTTCTCAATCAGGCGAGAATAGACTCCTTGGAAGTCAATGAGGCTAATGTCGAGAGTGCACTTAACCAGCGAATCAACGAAGTGATGACACAGCTCGGCGGTGAAAAACAGATGGAGGAATACTTCAACAAGCCCCTCTATAAACTTCGCCAGGAGTGGAAAGAGATGCTTACTGAACAGTCGCTAATCCAAGATATGCAGCGCAAGGTAGCAAGCAATATACCGAACCTTACGCCTTCTGACATAGAGAAATACTGCAAAGAAACCCCCGAAGAGGATCTTCCCATCGTATCCACACAATATCGCATCCGTCAGATAGTGCTTTACCCGGACAAAGAGGCTGCAGAGCTTGAAGTAAAAGAGAGACTTCTGGGACTAAGGGAGAGAATAGTTGCCGGTGAAAGGTTTTCCACGCTTGCACGTATGTACTCGCAGGACCCGGGTAGTTATGCCAAGGGAGGAGAACTGGGTATGGCCTCCAAATCTATCTTCTGGCCTGCGTTTTCCGATGCGGCAATGTCACTCAAGGTGGGGCAGGTGTCTCAGATAGTGGAGACTCCTGACGGCTTTCACCTAATTGAGCTTATTGCGAGAGAAGGTGATATGTTCAATGCACGCCATATCCTGATAAAACCGCATTATACTACAGAGGATCGCATTAAAGCATTTGACCGCTTGGACACACTCAGAACCAGGATTATGGGTGACTCAATTTCGTTTTTCAATGCGGCAAGATACTTCTCTGAAGATCGTAAAACTGCCACTAATGGTGGTCTTCTTGCAGACGAATATACCGGATCCTCATATTTCGAGAAGGATCAGCTTAAGCCGGCCGACTATAATATACTCAAGGATATGCAGGAAGGTGATATTTCTGAACCTTTCGAGTCTCTTGACAACGAGGGTCGCAGCGGCAATACCATCTATAAGATCATAATGCTCGAAAAGATTATTCCTTCGCATGTGGCCGATTACAAGACAGACTTCAATGTCTTGCTTGATGATGCCAACATGAAGAATTCCAATGCGGCTATCGATACATTCATTTCTGAAAAACAGAAGAGCACCTATATAGTGATAGATCCTCTCTTCAAGGAGTGTAACTTCATGAGGGAAGGTTGGGTGAAGTAGTCTATGAATTTTATCAGGAAAGCGCTCTATATAACCGTATTTGTACTCTGTGCACTACCTTTGACAGCGCAGGACAATCTCTCGGAAGATGATATTTTTCGTCTTGTGGATGCCGCTTCTGTCCGGCAGTTCGAGGAGTTTGGAATAAACTATCGTCAGGTGCTGGGGGATCCGGCCCGTTTTCTTCACAATAATACTTTTTTATTGTGTGACTCTGCGATTTGGAATGTTACCGCTAAAGTTGTCGAAGCTTTTGGAAATGTAAGAATAGTACAGGACGGCACGATGCTTTCCAGCGAATCTGCCATTTATCTCATTGATCAGAATGTCGTACGTTTCAATGGTCCACTTGTGGAACTTGTAGATAAAGAGGGTAATACACTTCGTTCCAACCGGATGGCCTACAATACCAAGGACAGTGTCGCCACTTATGAGACAGGCGGTGCCATGAAGAATAGGGAAGGGTCGGTTATAGAGAGTCGCGTTGGTATATACGACTCTAAAATAAATACCTTTATATTTGACGAGGAGGTGGAGGTATATACTGACACCATCTTTATGAAATCCACCACAATGCGCTATCTGACGGATGAGAAGAAGATCTATTTTGGTCATAATACTTATACATGGAGGGGTGACGGTTTCATAAAATCCGACGCAGGATGGTATGATAATGCCGAAGGCATCATTCATTTTGCATCGGATGTCTATATGAATAATGAAGATTATGAAGCGTGGTGTGACGAAGTCTATTACCACAGGGAAACGGGTCGTACGGAGATGTACAACAATATCCAAATTTTGAACGAAAAGGAGTACACGACCCTTCTCGGCAACAAACTGATCTATACCAGTGATACAGTTGCCACCGTCACCGACCATCCTGCCATCGCATATTATGGTGAGAATGAAAACAACATTGTAGACAGTTTGTTTTTTGGAGCTGATACTCTTCATTTTTATACGATAAAGCGCAATTATATTCCGAAGGAGACAATAGACAAGGCTACAAAGAGAAAAAAGGACATTCTTTTTGATGCATTGACTGAACTCCGCAACAAACAAGCTGAAGTACGTGCTCAGGAGGCGGAAAAAAAGATGCGTGAAATGGGAAAACTACCGCCGGATATTCCCAAGCAAGATTCTACCGCCGTTTCTCCTATACTTGATTCACTTGGACAATCCTCTCAAGACTCTCTGGCAATTCAGGCGGACAGCACAGCAGCCTTAGTAGCTCAGGATACACTTTTTGCGCGGAAAGCACTTCAAGATATTGCTCAGGACAGCACTCTGGCCCAGACTCCGAAGCTGCTGTCCGAACTACCTGACAGCACCATGGATCAGACATCGAAATCGTTGTCCGAACAGTCCGATAGCACTATGCTTCAGACACAAGAAGCACTGATAGAACCTCCGGACAGTACCGCACTCAAACACATGGTTGCATACCGTAATGTAAGAGTCTGGAGATCTGACTTGCAGATGCGCTGTGACTCGCTTTTCTTCTCGGAGCTTGATTCGATAGCGCAACTATTCGGTCGGCCTATACTCTGGAACAAGATTAAAAACCAGCTCACTTCCGATGAAATGCAGATGATGGTCAAGGATGGCAACCTTTATAGAGGTAGTATGCTCAATAATGCGATGATTACTACACAAGAGGATACGCTACATTACAATCAGATCAAGAGTACAGAAATGATGGGTTTCTTTAGAGAAAACCAACTCTACCGGTATGATGCCCTCGGAGGTGTTTATGCTATTTTTTATGTGGTGGAAGAAGAGACCATCACTACTATCAATGTCAAGGAGGCGGAATCTATGACTGCGGTTATCAGAGACGGCAATGCCGAAAGATTAATATACCTTACACAGATTAGCAGCGATGCCTTCCCCATAGGTGATCTTGTACCGGAAAAGCAGCGCCTCAAAGGCTTCGAATGGAGAGGAGAGGAGCGGCCAGTCGACCGCTTCGATATTACCTCGCAACCGATATATATGTCGCACAGGGATAGGTATGTGCATATCACCAGACCGGATTATATCTACTCCGACAGATATTATGACGACCATATGACCAAGGTTATTACCGATATCAATACTCGTGCAGAGCGAGAAAGGCAACGCCAGCTCAATCTTGCCAAAGAAGAGGCCCGTAGGGAACTTGACTCGCTTAACGCTGAAACTCTGTTACGTGACTCCCTGTTACTTGATACACTCCCTCTTGAGCATTCCTTGCGCGATACTCCACTCAGCACTCAGTACTCAGAACCCAATACTCATCACCCTAATTCCACTCTGATTCGCGAAATGGAGATTACAGAAGTGGTTCCTGTGACAGATAGTGCGCAGGCAGAGATTTCCGTTCAAAAGGAAGATAGTCTGCAAGTAGATGTGAAGGAATCGGCTTCTCCATTACATGATACTCTATCATTTAAAACTCAGATTTCAGAGCTCAAAGCTCCACTCCTCAATACTACTCAGTATTCAGATAAAGCCATCGCTCGTGCAGAACGGAAAGCTCTCCGCAAGGCCAAGTGGCAAGAACGCATTCTTAAGTGGAAGCAACGTCGTCAGGAACGTCGTGAAGCAGCTGAACTTCGTCGAGCTCTTCGAAAGGCGAAAGTGAAGAAATAAGATTGCTAATTTGATAACAATAAAGGGTGACCAATCGGCCACCCTTTATTGTTAGAAGTGCTACAAAAATTAATCTTTGTAGCCGGGGTTCTGCTGGAGCTCGGGATAAAGGAGTCTCTCGGTGTGTGAAATCGGGAGAACCACTTTCTCATAATCCCAACTGAAGGACTGCTTGTAACCACTACCTACAGCATACTCGTGAGGGTCGCTGGGATCTCTGGTTATGGTACCGCCACGACGCATAACGTCGAAGAAACGGTGCCCTTCTCCTATAAACTCTTTCTGACGCTCCAACTGGATCAGATCGAGAGTTGCGGTAACGTTGGAGGCTGTAGGATCAGCTCTCTTGCGTATCCTGTTGAGGTAGTTATTGGCATCTGATGCCTTGTTTGTTTCCAGAGCGGCCTCAGCTGCGATAAGATAAGCCTCAGTGATACGCATCACACGGGGATTGTTACGACGGAATGTGTAAACTCTGTCCTTATTGCCGATAAATTTCCTAAGCCAGTAATCACCGCTCTGACGAGCTCCTGTTACAGGGTCGTCGAAAGCAATCATTTGGCCACGCACGTCGTTGGGAGTATCCTTAAATAGATTTCTCCATTTACGTGTAGGAATTACTGATCCACCTGCATTCTTGTCATCAAACCACATATTGTGATAGATTGTATAGAAACCACCGTCAGGGTCGATATCGCTATCTACAGTCACGAGAAGTTCAAGTACGCTCTCATCATGGCCCTCCCTGCCCCAGTAATCGAGATACTCTTCGTAGGTGGCAAGCTTGTAGGGAGAATTATTGATAACTTCGGTAGCGCAGGTATATGCATTTGCATATTCACCTTTGTAGAGGTGTACCCTTGCCTGGAGGAGTCTTGCTGCCCAATAGTTGAAGTGACCTGTGTTTTTCTGCTTAGAGAGAAGTCCAACTGCAGTCTCGAGATCTTTCTGTACCAGAGCGTAGGTCTCGGCAACTGTTTTTCTAGGAATCCTGGCCTCTGATGGGGATGCGACAGTTTCGAGGATAACTGCACCTAGCGATGCGCCTTTATCCTTTAGGTAGGGGTATCCGTAGAGTCTGGCAAGGTCAAAGTAACAGAGAGCCCTTATCGCATGAGCCTGGCCAAGATAGTCATTTCTCTGTGCAACTTGAGCTGCACCTGATGCAGGGAGAGTCTCGATATTTTCGATGATAGAGTTGGCTCTCATAATCACATTGTAGTAGTTGTTCCAGAAACCGAAATAGGTATTAGCTTCTGAATCATAGTCAAGACAGTAGAATATATTGCCGGTGCCACTAACCTGTCTGGGATAGATATTATCAGCTCTCATGTCACCCATGTATGCCCACCAGGAGCCATACATGGTGTAGTATTTTAATGGTGTGTAAAGACCGTTAACAACAACCCCTGCGTCATAGAGCGTTGCCATAGCAGTCTCAGATACGACGGAGTC
This sequence comes from Bacteroidota bacterium, assembly GCA_029567375.1. Lineage (GTDB taxonomy): Bacteria > Bacteroidota > Bacteroidia > Bacteroidales > UBA932 > Cacconaster. The sequence continues at coordinate 47,611 of JAKQLB010000259.1, forward strand.
GGTAGGCATTCTATCGAGGAAACCTTCGCAAGAAGAGAGTCCGAACACCATACCGGCCGCAATTACTATGCTAAAAATAAATTTTTTCATTTGTACATGTATTAATTTAGGGTTGATTTTCATAATCAGAAGCTTACTTCGAGACCAAATGAAACAGACCTCAGAGCAGGCATGCCATAGCGGTAACGACCATTCACGGTAACCTCAGGATCGATATCTGTATTGGCGAATGTAATCAGGTTTGTTCCTGATACGTATACGCGTGCATTTACCAAATTGATCTTGTTGAGAAGGGTACGGGGAACGTTGTAAGAGAGAGTCAGGTCTTTAAGCCTGAGGAAGTCACCTTTACTGATATATCTGCTTGAGTAGTAGTAACCACCCTGGTTGTTTCCAACGATACGGAGAGGTTGAGTTCCATTAGGGTTGGAGGGTGACCAGGTGTCAACCTGACTGGCAGCTATGTTCCTGTGGAATGTGTAGTAACCGTCGTTACTAATCTGTTCGACTGCCTCGTTCCAAACGTATGCCCCATATCTGTAAGCCCATGACATTGAGAGCGAGAGATCTTTCCATCTCACGTTTGCATTGAAACCGCCGAATCCTTTGGGAATAGCAGTCATACCGTCAAGAATCATAGAGCTTGCGTTATTTCGATTGGTAGGGTAATAGTTATAGCTGTCGTAAGGCATAGTACCGCCTTTCTCGATCTTAGTGCCGTCCTTGAGCACAACAGTCTGGTCAACAGTTGCACCTTTCTCATAGAAAGTGCCCTCTGCATACATAGGGTAACCGGCTTTCAGGCGTGAGTTGCCCATATGATTATCCTCCGGACATACTCCGAGATAGTTTCTGGTGTAGAACTGGTAGAAGTTATAACCCTCTTTCCAAATGTGAGGGGTACTAACGATAGTCTCTCCCTCTTTAGAGAGTGAGAGTATCTCATTATGTAGATATGACCAGTTGGCACCCACCGATACGTCCCAATCCTGGGTCTTGAGGATGTCTACATTAAAGGATAGCTCCCAGCCTTTGTTTACCATGGAACCGATGTTGGTCAGAGTGCTTGAAAAACCGGTGGTTGTGGGCACTGATGCATCGAGGAGAAGGTCGGTAGTAAGCTTGCTATAATACTCTGCGGTGAAGGTATATCTGTCGAATATGGTGGCATCGAGACCAATATTCCAGTTTGTGTTCTTTTCCCAAGAGAGGTCGGAGTTGGCCAGGTTTTTAGGGTAGCTTGCACCGAAGTCGCCGTAAGATGTATAAGCATATACAGCCATATAGCCGTAGTAGTTTGATGGAAGTGTACCTGAAGTGCCGTAAGATGCACGCAATTTGGCATCATTCAGCCAGTCTGCTCTGAGCCACTCTTCGTTGGAGAATCTCCACGAACCCGATATTGACCAAAAGTCACCCCAGCGGGTCTCCTTGGAAAGCCTTGAAGAACCGTCACGGCGATATGTACCTGTAAGGTAGTATTTACCGTCATAGTCGTAGTTCACACTGCTCAAAGCCGAAAGCAGAGCATCTGCCTGAGAATAAGAACGGCCGTTGTCAAATCCGGTAGCAAGGATGGACTCAGTAGCACCGAGGTGCGAGAAATCAATCTTTGCAAGGCCGAGATAGAAGTAGGTCTCCTGTTCTGCCTCCCATCCTACCATTGCACCTACATGATGTTTGCCCCAGGTTTTGTCAAAATTTACGGTAGTGGAGCTAACAAGGCGGCTGATATTACGGTTACGGTCAGAAATAAAGCCTCCGACCTTGGAATAGGCATAGAAGTTGGGGTGCCCATAGTACCATGCAAAGCGGTCTCTCTGGTTGATCCAGTCATTACTGATGATGGTCTTGGCTTTCAACCAGTCGGTAAACTTTACTTCAGCGTATGCCTTGAGGAGGAGTCGGTTTTGGTTGTAGTCGTTGTACTCTTTGCCCCATGAACCCAAAGGATTTACTGTGGTCATTGAAGGGTTCCAGCACTCCAGATAGAGTGAGCCATCCTCTTTGTAAGCATAGGGCCATCTTTCGCTGAGGGGAATTTTCCACATAAATATGGGGTTGGCTTTGGTGACATAACCCTCCTGGTGACCCTGCTGATACTGCCATGAATACTGGAGGTTACCACCGATCTTAAGCCATTTGCTTATCTGGCTTTCAGCATTAATGGTAGTTGAGAGACGTTTGAGGTAAGAAACTACAACAACACCCTGCTGGTCAGTATAACCTACCGAGGCATAAATCTTGGATTTATCTGATCCCCCGGAAATACTGTACTCGTAGTTCTGAATGATACCGGTACGGAAGATAACATCCTCCCAATTCTTGTATATATACTTACTCTCATCTTTTGCAGGGTAGTTCTCTGCAACCTTTGCATTCACATATGCGTCAAGTGAACCATAACTTGCCCATCTGGAAGGGTTGGCATTTCCGTAATTGGTCCATGCTTCCCTGTGCAGTGTTTCAGTTTGCTCATCGGTTGCGAGGGGCAGGTGGTTGTACGCAAAATAAGAGAAACCGGCACTTGCTTTAAATGTTGATGTGAGTTTGCCGGATTTACCTCTCTTTGTAGTAATTAGTATCACACCATTGGATGCACGTGATCCGTAAAGTGAAGCCGCAGCCGCATCCTTAAGAATGGTGAAAGACTCGATGTCGCTCGGATTCAAGAAGTTCATAACACTTGCAGATGCGTTGCCGGAAGACCAGTTGCCGCTTGTAGCAGGAACTCCGTCTATAACATACAAAGGTGCGTTGCCGGCATTAAATGAACCATAGCCGCGGATACGAATCTGTGAATCGGCACCGGGCTGGCCTGACATCGATACGGCCTGAACTCCCGGGGCCTTACCGGCAAGGACTTGTTCGAAGCTTACGATAGGAGCATCCTTTATTGTCTTCTGTTCGACAACCGTGGCGGAACCGGAATAGGATCCTTTCTTAACAGTGCCGTAGGCTACGACCATAACTTCCTCCAAAGCCTCTGCGTCCGGGGTAAGGATCGCATTGACCACGTTGCGCCCGTTTACGGGCATTTCCAGGTCATTAAAGCCGATGGATGAAAAGACAAGAGTTGCATTAGCCGGAACCCCGTCAAGTGCGTAGGTTCCGTCGTCAAGAGTGGCTATACCCTGCATTGTGCCCTTCACGACAACACTCGCGAACGGAACGGGTGAGCCATCTTGAGATGAGGTTACTTTTCCTGTAACCCTAATCTGCGCAAACGTCGCATTGCAAATCAATGCGGTTAGCGCAATTAACATCAATCTCTTCATAGATTTTAAGTTTTGTGTTTGGTGAATAATTATTTAAGTAAGGTTATAATGTTAGACTTTGTGAGAGTTTATATGATAAGTTTTGCTACTGCACAAAGATGACTAAAAAAATCTAAAAAGAAAAGTCCTTTTTACACAATTTTTCAAACTGCTGTAAAAGTCATAATAAGAGGTTGGATTTTCCGATGTCAAGAGGCATCGAACAAAAATATTTTGCCGTTTTAAATATTAATACTTAACTTTGTGACTTAAATATAGGAAAACTCAACGAACTTAGAAAAGAACAAACCCTTTAATCTATTAATTACAAACACAAAAAAACTATCTATGAAGAAAATCTTACTTCTTGCACTAGCGGTATTGACAGTTAATGTCGCTTTCGCACAAACAAGAATTACCGGTAAGGTAACTTCTTCTCAGGATGGTGCGCCGATCCCTTTTGCAAGCGTTATTGTAAAAGGTACTATGAACGGTGTTGCCACTTCTGACAATGGAGAGTATATCTTGGAGAATGTTCCTTCAAATGCAACTCTCGTTGTTTCTTCAATCGGTTTTGTGAATGCAGAAATCCCGGTGGGAGGCAGGACCAGAATCGATGTAGTCCTTAGTCCGGACGCCGAGGCCCTTGAAGAGGTGATGGTCGTGGCTTATGGTACTGCCAAAAAAGGCACCTATACGGGAGCCGCTTCCGTTGTAAGACAGGAGTCCATCAAGGATGTACCCACGGTTTCATTTGAACAGGCCCTAACCGGAAAGGTTGCAGGTATGCAGATTACCACAACTTCGGGACAGGCAGGTTCCGGTTCAGCCGTTCGCATTCGCGGTATCGGTTCTATGAACGCCTCCAACGCCCCTCTTTATGTGGTTGACGGTGTGCCCGTTGTTTCAGGTAGCACAGGTCAAATGAGTGATTACCTCTACACCTCTAACAACGTGATGTCAACACTCAACCAGAGTGATATCGAGTCAATCACGGTCCTCAAGGACGCTGCTGCTTCGGCACTTTATGGTTCGCGTGCCGCAAATGGTGTTATCCTTATTAATACCAAGAGAGGTAAGCTGGGACGTCCTACGGTAACCTTCAAAGCATCCGTGGGTATAACTCCTAGCTGGGCTACCGACAACTATGAGACTGCTTCTCCTCAGGACAACGTGGATATGCTTTATCAGATTTTCTGGGATTATCGTACATCCATGGGCAGAACTCCGGAGGATGCAAGTGCATATTCGCTACGCCAGCTTAACAGCAAATGGAATAGATTCGGTTATACATTTAGCAAACCGGATACCGAGCGTTACGGCAACATTAAAATCGAGCCCCTCTTGGACGGGCAGCTCAAACGTGTTGACGACCAGGGCAACCTGATCTATTTTGACTGGGATGATGCCTATTTCCGCACGGCAGTATATCAGACTTACGACGTAAGTGTTAGCGGTGGTACCGAAAACAGCACATATTATACTTCATTCTCCTATACAAAGGACCAGGGACGTATATAAGTAAATGAGTTTGACCGTCTCAGCGGTCGTGTAAATCTCAATCAGAAGGTAGGTAAGCATTTCGAACTGGCAACCAATATCAGCGTGTCACACACAGACCAAAGTGGTTATAACGACTCGAGAAGCACGACTGCCAACTACTTCATGCAGACCCGTAACCTTTTGTGGCCGGTTTATTGGCCGGATGACTATAAGACAGGCGGACCATGGACTGCACGTTATCAGTCACTTGCCCAGAATAATATATACTATAACGACTACTGGGACAA
>JAKQLB010000260.1 GCA_029567375.1 Bacteroidota bacterium
CGGAGGAAATTACTATGAAAATTCAAAGTATGTTCCAAAAGGACATAAAACGTGATATCAACGGAGTTATTAAGGTGGCTCAAGATGATGAGCAAAGCCTCGTACAGGAACTTGAAGAGTACATCATCACTAAAGAACTCCGCCGTCACTTTAATACTTTCTTTGATAATTACTCGAAAGCCATTGACCATCCAACCGATAAAATTGGAGTCTGGATTTCTGGATTCTTTGGAAGTGGTAAATCCCACTTCCTTAAAATGTTATCTTATTTACTGTCAAATAAAGAAGTTGCAGGCAGACATGCCGTTGACTTCTTCAAAGATAAATTTGATGATCCAATGATGTATGCCACAGTCGTCCGTTGTGCCAATATCCCTACGGAGTCGATACTATTCAATATTGACATCGAGGGACCTATTAACAAGGATAAAACGGCAGTTTTTCGCGTATTTGCCAAGGTGTTCTACAACCATCTGGGTTTTTATGGTGAGGACCTAAAAATTGCAAAACTTGAGCGCTTTATTGATAAGCGCGGCAAGACTGAAGCATTCCGCAGAGTATTCGAAGAAGTCAACGGCGCGCCGTGGGTGGAAGCCAGAGCTTCTTATGCTTTTTTTGAGGACGACATTGTATCCGTTTTGCAGAGCGTTCTCGGGATGAGCGAAACAGCAGCTCGCAACTGGTTCAACGGCGAAGAGAATGTGGATATGAGCATCAAGCAACTTGTCAAAGAGATTAAAGAGTATGTTAATTCAAAAGACAAGAATTTCAGATTATTGTTCTGTATAGATGAGGTAGGCCAGTACATCGGCGACGATGGCGATCTGATGATTAATCTCCAATCCATCGTTGAGGAAGTCGGCAGCAAGTGTATGGGAAAAGTCTGGGTGATGGTCACAAGCCAAGAAGCTATCGACTCAGTGGTGAAAATAAGTGGAGATGACTTCTCCAAAATTCAAGGCCGTTTCAACACACGTCTTTCATTATCCTCTGCTTCAGTGGATGAAGTTATTAAGAAACGTATTCTTGAAAAGACTGAAGATGCGGATGCGCTCCTACGTATGGTTTATGATAAGGAGCATGCTGTATTAAAGAACCTATTCACATTCAACGATGCGGTTCTGGATATCAAAGGCTATGCAAACAGTGCGGAATTCTCCGCGACTTATCCGTTCGTACCATACCAGTTCATCATTATACAGAAAGTACTTGCCGAAATTCGCAAGCACGGTAATTCTGGCAAGCACCTATCGGGCGGCGAGCGTTCAATGCTCTCCGGTTTCCAAGAGGCAGCGCAAAAAGTACAGGGCAAAGACGAAAACGCACTTGTACCTTTCTCGCAGTTCTACGACACAGTGCATACCTTCCTTGAAAGCCCGATACGTCGAGTGATTGACCGCTGCCAGACCGCGGCAGATAAGCACGACGGTTTGGAGCAACGTGATGTGAGCGTCCTGAAACTGTTATATCTAATTCGGTATATTGACGATATTAAAGCAAATATTGACAACATTGCGATTCTGATGGTGGACGACATCCGCACGGATAAAATTATGCTGCGTCGTGAAATCGCTGAATCCTTAGAGCGATTGGAAGCACAAAATTATGTCGGCAGAAACGGAGATAACTACTCGTTTTTGACCGATGAAGAGCAGGATATTGCCATCGACATCCGCAATACTTCCGTCGACAGTGCAACTATCGTTCAGAGCATCGGGCAGACAATTTTCAGCGAAATTTATCCGTCAAAGAAATACAAATACAACAAATACGACTTCTCCTACGACCAGTACATCGACGAAACCATTGTTGGTGCGGCACAGGGCGGGGTTCGCTTACGTTTCGTGACTGTGGCGAGCGACTATTACAACGTACCCGAAGCACGGCTGATTATGGATTCGCAGGTCAACAACGAGGCTATTGTTCTGCTATCTAATGAAGTTCAGTATTTTGAAGAGTTAGAAACAGCCGCAAAGATTCGTAAATACATTAAGCAGAAGAACGTGTCCCAATTACCGGAAAGCATTCAGGATATTATCCGCAAGCGTCAGGCACAGGCACGTACTCTCGAAGAAAGCGCAAAGACGCAAATAGATAAGGCTATCGTCGGTAGTACATTTTTTATTGCTGGGGAAAAAGTTGAAATTAAGTACGGCGATGCAAAGAGCAAACTCGACGAGGCATTGAAACAACTGATTGAGAGCGTCTACTCCAAACTGAACCTCGTAAATACATTCTGCGAGAGTGATGCTGATATTCTAACCATCCTCAACGGTGAACCACAACAGAGTGGCTTTGCTGGGATGGGTAGCAACAATGAGTTTGCCTTAAACGAAGTTAGCCAGTGGCTTGAAGAACGCCACATGAGCCATGTCCCTGTTTCAATGGGTGATGTGCAACGGCGATATCAAGCGATACCATACGGCTGGAGAGAAATAGATATTGCAGCGCTTGTTGCAAGACTTATCGTAGCCCAAAAGATTGAAATCCGTTATGGCGGAGCGATCGTGGGTAAGGACGATAAGAATCTCGTTCGCTATCTGCGTATGAAATCCGAAGTTGATAAGGCAAGTGTAAGCCGCCGCATCGCTCCGTCCGAAGAGGATATGCGTAAAGCGGTCAAGTTCCTACGCAACTGGCTTGGTCAGATGAGCATTGCTGAGGACGAAGACGGTTTATTGACGTTTGTTAAAGATACGTTGAATGATAAGAAGAATCGATATGAAGCGCTGATTGCCGAATACAATCACGACCGATACCCGCAGAAGGACGTGGTAATCCGAGCCCGCGACTTGATGGTTGATATTCTCTCTCAGAAGAACGATAATGTGGCTCTCTTAAAGCGTCTGCTTGCAAAGCAGGATGACCTGCTTGATGTTACTGAAGATATGGAGGAAATTGAAACCTTCTTCAAATCTCAGAAAGGTATATTTGATGCTGCAAGAAAACTTCAAGTCAATCTTCAAAATGAACGTGATTACTTCGTCACTGATCCCGAAACAGGAAACAAAATCAGTGAGATTAACGCTATCCTCGGTATGCAGAAGCCTTATGGTAGAATCAAAGATCTATCCGAGCTAATGCAGGGGGTCAAAAATGCCTATGGCGTTCTTTTGGAACAAAAGAAAGAGGAAGTGCGGGGCATTATAACTCTATGTATGGGGGACGTCCAGACACTCGCAGGTGTTGGAAGCAAAGCGAACGACGAGGTACGGAAAGCGGATGAGCGTTTTAGCGAGTACAAGCAGAAAGTTAACGATGCGACAAGTCTGACCGTGCTTGATGCGATGATAACCCAGTTACAGAACTACAAAGACCAAGTTTGCAAGTGGATCGAATCCATTCTTCACGAGGCTCCACCGCTTCCCGGTGAGGAGAAGCCAAAGAAGCAAAGAATAGTGCAGGTGCGCCGCTACGATGTATTCCCTGTGAAAAGACTGACCTCCCGCGAAGAAGTGGACAGCTACCTTGAATCGATCCGCAAGAAACTTTATGACACATTGGAGGCAAACGACGGAATTCAGATAAATTAATCGAGGTGTGAATATGAACAAGAACGCTATTCAGAAATATGCAGTCTGGGCGCGAAACGAACTCATTGAACAGATAAAGCAGCGCGCCTATCAATATGGTATTAGTGATAAAGGGTACGGCGATGTGAACGCCGCAGTTATAGCAGGACGAGTGCTTACGCCTGAAGAGAAGCGTCAGCGTCATGAGTTTGTTGTACAGATAAAAGAACACGGTTTCGAGCAGGCAGTTGAAGAGGTGGCATACACTTGGTTCAACCGCTTTGTTGCACTGCGCTATATGGAGGTCAACGACTATCTGCCGACTCATGTACGTGTATTTTCGGACGCAAACGGCAGCTTTAATCCAGAAATTCTAAAAGACGTTCTGCACCTTGACCTGCCAGGACTTGATAAAGTAAAAGTATCCGATCTTTTAAATGCCAATAAAACTGAAGAGCTTTATCGCTACCTCCTGCTGACGCAGTGCAATGCATTGAACGATGCATTGCCGGAGATGTTTGAAAAGCTTGGTAGTTACACAGAAATGCTCCTGCCGAACAACATCCTTAAACCGGACAGTGTTCTTGGAAGGCTTGTGACGGATATACCTGAAGAGGATTGGAAAGATGCAGTTCAGATTATCGGGTGGATGTACCAGTATTACAACACCGAGCCGAAGCAGGTGGTATTCGACGGGTTAAAAAAGAACATTAAAATTACCAAGGAGAAAATACCCGCAGCAACTCAGCTTTTCACACCAGATTGGATTGTTCGGTATATGGTGGAGAACTCTCTCGGTCGGTTATGGCTTGAGTCGCATCCAAACGATGCATTAAAAGCCAACTGGAAGTACTACATCGACGAAGCTGAGCAAACACCGGAGGTTGCTGAAAAACTGCGAATCCTGCGCTCTCAGTCGCCTGTAAAATCGCCGGAGGACATACGCCTCATCGACCCCTGCATGGGCAGCGGCCACATATTAGTATACGCCTTTGATGTGTTTATGCAGATATACGAGAGCGAGGGCTACAATCCCCGCGATGCGGCAAAATTAATACTTGAAAAAAATATCTACGGTCTGGATATTGACCGCAGAGCGTATCAGCTTGCCTATTTTTCACTGATGATGAAAGCACGACAATACAACCGCCGTATTTTTACCGAGGACGTGAGACCGCAGGTTTATTATCCTGCAGGTTGGAGTGACGGCGAAGAGTATGGCTCGCTTGTAAAAGTGGATTCTCTCCCGCCGAAGCCGGAGTTGCCAAAAGATCAGCTTACAATTTTTGATGATTATGAGCGAGACCTGCGTGTATGGAATTTTATGCGGCTTATAGCTCAGAAGTATGATGTGGTTGTCACCAATCCTCCGTATATGGGTGGTAACGGTATGGGTGCAAAGTTATCAGACTTTGTTAATAAAAGCTACCCTGATAGTAAAAGCGACCTAAGTACTGCCTTTATGGAGCAGACTCTATATCTTTGCAAGCCGGCAGGATTTATGTCGATGATAAATATTCCTGTTTGGATGTTCATTACAAGCTACGAAAAACTTAGAGAAAAGTTGTTAGCTGGAAATACACTGATCAATCTTTTACACTTCGGTAGAGGTGTTTTTGGCGCAGACTTTGGTACGACATCGTTTGTATTCAACAAAAGCCGACTTGCCAACTATACAGGAACTTATAGAAAATTATATGAGAGACAAGGTTCAGTTGATAGTGTGGCACAGAAAGAATTATGGTTTTTTTCTGATATGGGTGTATTCTATAAGCAACAGGAAAAGTATCTAAATATTCCTGGTAGCCCTATTGCATATAGCTTGAATGACATTTTAGTTGAAGTATTCGCCAAGTCGCCGAAGGTTTCTCAATATGCTTCACCCAAACAAGGAATGTCGACTTGTGATGTTGATAGATTTATTAAAAGATGGTATGAAATTGACGTTAATAAGACAAATATTTATGACAATTCTAACACCGTTTGGGTTAAATACAATAAAGGCGGAGAGTTCAGACGATGGTATGGAAATAGAGAATTTTTAGTTTTTTGGAACAATGGAGGAAATGAGCTAAAAGCTAATAATGCGGCGTTAAGAAATCGAGATGTATATTTTCAGCGCTTTCTCGCATGGACAAAAGTTACCATTAGTGCCACCGGTTTCAGATGGTTCGAAGACTCATTCTTGTTTGATGGAGCAGGTGGGTCGTTGTTTGTCAAAGAGCAGAAAAATGCTCTATACCTATTGGGATATCTGAACTCAATAGTATCGACTGAAATATTAAAGGTCATTTCGCCGACTGTTAATTATAATGAAAAGCACATTGGTGCTATCCCGACTATAATTGACGAAAAGCATAAGGCTGAAGTAATTGAATTAGTGAATAATAACATTTCTCTTTCACGTGACGACTGGGATTCCTTCGAAACCTCATGGGACTTTAAAGTGCACCCATTGGTAGAATTAAAAGAAGGTGCTGGCTACGGTACCGATCTGAGTAACTGGAGCTATACAATAAAATCTGCATATGAAAATTGGGAATCATCCTGCAACACCCGGTTTATAAAACTAAAAGCCAACGAAGAAGAACTCAACCGCATCTTCATTGACATCTACGGCTTGCAGGACGAGCTTACTCCCGAAGTTGAAGACAAGGACATAACAGTCAGAAAAGCCGATTTGCAGAGAGATGTGAAATCGTTTATCAGCTATGCTGTAGGTTGTATGTTCGGGCGTTATTCCCTTGACGTTGAAGGTCTCGCTTATGCAGGCGGTGACTGGGATTCGGGAAAATATAAGACATTTGTCCCAGACAAGGACAACATCCTTCCAATCTGCGATGATGAATATTTCGACGACGATATTTTGGGGCGGTTTGTAGAATTCGTCCGTGTGGTTTATGGAACGGAAACTTTAGAGGAAAACTTAAAATTCATCGCAGATGCTCTAGGAGGCAAAGGTACACCGCGAGAGGTTATTCGCAATTACTTCCTAAACGACTTCTACACCGACCATTGTAAGATTTATCAAAAACGTCCGATTTATTGGCTGTTTGACAGTGGTAAAAAGAACGGTTTTAAGGCGCTTATCTATATGCACCGCTATTCACGTGACCTTCTCGCCAAACTGCGTACGGATTACGTCCATGAACAGCAGGAGCGTTATCGCACGCAATTATCGCACATCGCAACTGCTCTTAACACCGCAACAGGTGCTGAACGTGCGAAGCTTTTAAAACAACAGGACAAGCTGACAGAGCAACTAAAAGAAATCACCGCTTTTGAAGAGAAGGTACACCACCTCGCCGACCAAAACATTGAGATTGATCTTGACGACGGTGTGAAGAAGAATTACGAAATTTTCACCGACGTTCTGGCGAAGATATAGGAGGACACTATGCTGTCAGAAACGATAAAACTTAGGCTCACGGAGCGGTTCGCCGCGCCGCTGACTGAATTTCATAAACGCCGAATCGTCTTCTGGCACGACGAGGACGGCGAATTTGCAGATGGTGTTGACGACCTCGATCTGCCCGGAGTGAGTGTTGTTAAACTTACCGGGTCAAACAACTTC
>JAKQLB010000268.1 GCA_029567375.1 Bacteroidota bacterium
GGCGATGCCCCAGATGCGCCTTGACACCCCGAAGAGTGCTGTGTTAGCTAGGATGGCGGTTTCGGGACGTGGCGCAGTCTGGTAGCGCACCTGAATGGGGTTCAGGGGGTCGGAGGTTCAAATCCTCTCGTCCCGACCAAAAATTCCCTCAGTAAATCGATGGGTTAAGAAAATGCAAAAATTTTAAACTAATCGATTTCTGCCCATTTTCACGAATTTTGTAGCTTATTTGTAGCTCGGTCGTTTCCTGCAAATAAAGCCCCTACTTACCCTCATTGTAGTGCTGCGAAAGTCTCTCCTGCAAGACGCGTTTATATTGTTGTGGAAGGTGAGAATAACGATCGGTCATGGCCAGTTCACTATGCCCTATCATATCCTTAGCATCCTTTAAGCCACCCCCAGAAAGTATCAGATTTGAACAGAAGGTGTGACGTAAATCGTGGAAGTGGAGATCCCTGAACCCAGCCAAATCGCATGTGGCCATCCAAGCGCTTTTAATGCTCTTTATAGGAGAACCATCAGCGTGGCTGAAGACAAGATCACTGTCAACTGTATCAAGCTTGCTCCTTTTTCTGAGGCCAAGAAGGTGTTCCCTCCAAGAGAGTAATGCCTTCTTCGTCCCCGGCATCAGATAGTCGGTCCTTTCACAACGGTTCTTCGTCCGGAAGAAATGGATCAAGCCTGTGTCTTCGTACTTAAAATTTATATCGCTCCACTTGAGGCTCAAGCATTCTTGTTTTGATGCCCCATGTTCTACTCCCAGGTAGATGAGGGCAGGCAGATAGGACTTTGCCTTGGTCCTTTGACTCGCACTTAAAAGAACTTCAATTCCAGGAGGAAGTAGGTATCTGTTTCGCTCATGCGCTTTCTCACTGAGATAATGGACTTCAGTCGATGGGTCCTTATGGATTGCGCCAATTTCAAGAGCGTGCTTGAAGACCTGCTTAGTCACAAACAGGTTGCGATTGGCAGTCACCGCCGAGTGATTTTTCAGGTCGGCTTTTTGCTTTCCCAACAAATCATCCTTCGTCATCTCAAGCAACAAGGTTTTATCAAAATGCTTTATCAGCCCTCTGCACCAAGACTGATATTCGATAACAGTTTTGGGACTGAGTTCACCTCTTTCCAGTCTGTCGTTCCATTTCTCAATCAGTAGGTTACCAACCTCACTGAAAGACATGATGGCTATCTTCTTCCTACTCTCCTCGATGCGAGACAGTTTCCCCAGAGTAATCCAATCCCTTAAGTCGCCCCTTGCTTCTTCCGCATCCCTCCTGCGCCGATATGTCTTATATATCTTCCATTTTCCTGAACGAGGGTCTCTGTATTTCACACTATAACTGGTGCGTTTTTTACCCTTGTTTGTTTCGATAAATACTGTAGCCATACTATTTTTCCTCGCTTTCGACGCAGTTCTGAGCCGCCAGATTGTCAAAGAACGACCACACATCCGATTCCTTAAAAAGTCTACGATTCCCAAGCAGATAACTTTTCAACTGCCCAGACTTAGCATATCTTGACACAGTTGATCTGTGGACTCTGAAACGTTTTGCTACTTCATCAATCGTCAGGATAATCGGACGTGGGTATTGATTAATGTCCATGATACAGTCATCTCCTGGGTTGTCAATTTTTTAATGAAGGGATGTTATAGAGGCACTAAAACTATACTGTAGTTCTCATGAAGTTGCTTTTCCGTTAATCAGCTTATCAAGCGCGGCCATTATCTTTGTCTTATAATCAGCAGAGAGACCGCAGATACTTACAAATGGGGAATGTACTCTAACCCCAAAGATTTCAAAGCCTCTTGATGAGCAATCACCCGCTAAGAAGAGATTATTCAAAAAGGTACGTCGTGTGTCATGAAAACGGACATTATCGATCTTCGCTTTCCTGCATGCCGAGTGAAAAGATTTTCTGACATCGTGATAGGGCTTACCTGTCCGTGGGTTGTAAAACACAAAAGGGATATCCGGGTTCCGAGTTAAGCCCTGAAGTAAATGCCGAGTTGTTTTTGATAAAGGAATTGTATGGCGCCCTTTCATAGATAGAACGTGGATAAGGCCATGATCAAAGTCTACATCATCCCACTTCAAACCCAAAATCTCACCCTTTCTCATGCCTGAATGCAGAGCTAAAATAACAATAGGCTTCAGTTGATTGTCACAGGCTGATATTAGGTTTTGAATTTCCTCTTGTGACAGAGTTCTATTTGATTTGTTATTCATAAATATTTCTCCTGGTCTTCTGTTCACTAGGTTTATTATGGCCAATACGATTTGATGTTGCTGGTGTGTCTATCAATGAATTATTCGACTTTCTGTTCAATCTCTTCGTCAGGGCCTGGCAGAAATTCAGGCATTCCCTGTGCCAACAAAGCATCCCTGAGGTCTTTGTAACAATTATCACTGTAACATTTCTCGGTACGGAGGTACTCATTCTCAGGGGATGTAGCATGAGGATTCTTGATCCTACGGTTAGATATGTCTACTCCCTTCTTGAGATCAGCCACTATTTCCTCGATAGTCTCCAACTCCAGAAGTGATGACCGATCAAAGTACCAGTTTCCCGCTCCATATTCAGGGCCACCAACATGCCGGGCGTATCTTTCCAGAACAGCATGCACTTCCCCGGATCTGTAATATTGTAATTTTAAGTGCCAATTCACCAGAGGTGGCTGGCCCTCATTCCTATTGAGGCTGGATTCAGCCCCAAAGGCTCGCAAGCAAGGTGATTCTACAGGCTCCCAGTAAGCTCCAAACTTGGTTGTTCCATCTGGTTCACCTTTACGACAGTTGGTTTCTTGTATTAGTTCCTTGAGTGTTTTTGCCATGATGGCCTCCTTGACAGGCATATTGCCTGGTTATTTTGATTGGGAGTTGGCGGTAAACAGAACGTTAATATCCTTAAATGAAGAATATGGTGTAATTGAATCTTGTTCGGAGGTTGATTCCACTTCGTCTTGTTACGAAAGGTCTTTTCTCTTAAGAGGGGGTGATACTCCGTAACTTGCCGCGGGGTAGAGATTAATGTCTTTTCCTTATAATTTTATTTTCAAAATTGGGTTTGAATTCATTTTTCACTGTATCTTCATACAAGGCAAAATAAGCATCTCCATGTAACTCTTTGGGGAAAGACTTATATTGTTCCCTATTAGGGAGCGACATGTATTCTTTTCTGTCTGGGAGTGCCTTGTAATGCCTCCATAGGAGTTCCAAAAATTTTTCTAATTGCATTCCTCTTTCGGGTGGTTCTGGCCCAAATCTGATGCCTTCTTCATAGAATTTATATAAAACACCGGCAGGTATGATAATGCCCTTCTTCTTTTTCTTCATCTTCTTAGTCTTTTTCTTGTAAGTGCGAAAATATTCGGGATAAATTTCAAAAAATTCTTTCATCTTCTCTCTAAGTATAGACATAATTCAAGCAGCTCCTTTTTTTTATTTTAACGTCTCGTTTCTCTAAAACGGTACTTCGCGACGGACTTCTAAAACAGAACATGATTATAACACGAAGAGAAACAACTGTCAACAAAATAAATAATAAAAACAATGACATACGACATCACGAGTACCACTTGTAACTGCCGCAAGTATGGAGTTGGAGTTGAAATTTGCGGACATTACAACTAGTACTTGTGATGTCCGACCCCCATATCTAATAGATTTCATTACCTAAGCTATTGATCAAACTAATTGATATTACATGCTTGTTAATAAATATAGTGTAAGGAATTGATACTGATAGATACTTAGGCCTTCTCGATTTTTGGTGGTGAAAAGAAAATAAATGGCGTGCTCTGTATGAGTTTTACAGCACCGTCATAAGCCCTTTTATAAGATTTTCTCTGGCTTTCAAACGTAGTAGAGGCCTTGATCCCCTTCTTTGTTAAAAAACCTGAAAAACTGAAATCATCAGGAATAATGCAAGCACCCTTCTCATAGGTTAATGGTTCATCACATTTCAATTTTCTGAGATGATCAACAACTTCATCATATTTCTTCAGCCAACCTAAATACTGTTCGATTTTTAATGGATTGTAAATCGTTTCTCCTTTTTCCTTTAAATACAAATGTTCTTGCCTTATACCCTTTAACACTAATTTCTTGGCTTTTTGAACAGCCTTAAGAATTGATTTATCTGATGCAGTTGGAGAAATAGACAATAAAAAATTATCCCCTAAGTCCGTTTCATTAATACATAAGTCTTGATCCTTTATACTTTTTACAATTGGAGGAATATAAAAATATTGGTATGTCCTATGGTAATAATTTAACGGAATCATCTCTTGATAAAGATCGATATACCCATATGGATGAACCTCTGTGATTGGTTTACCTGCAGCTATTTCCTTCTTGATTTTATATACGTCGATTAAAGGATCTTTCCAAAACCATATTCGTGGCAATGGAGATTCTTTCGACATCCATACCAACTGAATAGACCATCTAATGCCACCTTTATCAGTCGGGTACATAATTCGATCATCTGGTGTAGGGTTAGAGCAGAGAGCCTCATTACGAGATATCCTTAGCAGGATGTTACTTTCTAGGAGACTATCACTTTGATTTATATCTTTGTAGGTTTCGATCATGGATGCATAATCATTTTTATAATTCTCATTTCTCCTTGTACATTCCCACAAAAGATCACCCTGGGTATATTTAATCTCTTTAGGGTTAATTCCTCGGAGCTTGCTTCTTCCATTGCTTTTAATACTTTGCAGCTTGCTTGAGGGTTGTTCTTTACTAGGCATTACAACTTCCTTATTTTTATTAGTCATAATGTTCATGTGTACATGTAATAAATATGCTACGATTTTCTGTCCGTATAACTAATATCGGCAGGAACCATTATTATTTCAAATGATGATCATTTATGATTAGGTAAGCATGAAGAGAGAATAGAGGAGTTCTTCGCAGTAGAACACCTCCTTTTATTCTGATAATAATCCCAGAATCCCATCCAATAATACTCTTGTTGCCACACAATCATCCTCATTGTATTCCAAGATCCGTTGCTGGATATTAGGTTCACCTGTTTCAATCCACCTGTTATACCACTCGATAGATGCTGCCCCTGATGGGCTAGGGTCTCTCCATTTGAATCCTAAGTAGGAGGCCAGAGTTTTAATGGAATGATCATTACAAGGCCATTCAGTACAGGGAACTACGACATCATAGTACAGGTCTATAGCTTTACTGGGATCGAACATTTCTTCAATATGGCTTTCACTGGCGATATCCGGATACCTCTTCTGCAGTTTTCTCCACCAGGTACGTTCATATTTCGAGTAATAATAGATAGCAGCAGGAAGAGAGGATTGGACATATTCCCATGCTTGTGCAAAAGCCAGTCTTTCATCATCCCAGGAAGGAGTCTTGGCAAAGAATGCCACATATCTCTCTGTGCCTGGGTTATTGCCAGTCCTCTCTATAAAGCCATGCAGATAACAGATATCCCTCATGGGATCAGTTTCTATATCAAAGAAAAGCTCCTTCTCAATGGTTGGAAGATAAGGAGTTTTCTTGATTAAAGGGACTGCTCTCGTATCTGCAAGGAGACATGCCCGTAGGTGAAATTTTCTTAATGTGTCTGCGCCGATCCTGTTAAAAACTGTCCCTTTCCCCTTAATAAATGTTGATACATCTGTCCGAGCAAATTCCTTCACACTCTTAACATAGGAATACATCGTGTCACGTTTAGCCCTTCCTAGCTCAGGAATGAGAGTGAGGTCATTTCTTTGATAGAGATGATGCTTACAGAACGTATTCCAGTGGCAGAGTTTACATGTGCCACTATATGCAGGGAGAGTGTACTCCTCAAGGGTAAGGATTCGGTGAGCCTGATTCAAACAGTCTTTGTATAGCTGCCATAATGTATCAGGAGTTCGCGGCCCTGGTGTGCTATTCAGGTTATATACGACTTCCTCGCCATGAATGTCCCAGATATAGGGATATCTCCCAGCAGATATTCCCATCTTTTCGAGAATGTCGGTATACAGAGCTAACTGGACTGCATAATGCTTCTTTGGTTTACCATCTGAGTCGTCAGATGAGATATCCTCGAATCCAGATCCACTTTTAATGTCACCAGCGACATATCCAGTATCTCTTCTGGACAACAGGTCAGGGACACCAAGGAGATCCCCAGCTCTAATACATCCTCCATAGATCAAGGGATCACCCCTGGCTATGGCTTCAAGAGTAAGTTTTTCTCTTACTTCATGTTCTTCACTGCTAAGATCTATGTAGGGAATTTTAAGGTTGCTTATTACTTCCTTTTCATACGCGGTTCCTCTCTCCCAGAGCAACTCAACGAACTTGCTTTCAGGATCTCTTTTCTTAGGGTCTTCATGAATATCAAGGTACAGACGGTGAGGACATTGAACCAGATCATAAAGCATCGAGGCTGTAATAAATCGATGCATAACTACCCTCACACTCGGTTATGAGTTGCTTCACCTGGAGTTTCCCATCCACCATGACGGTCACTGTATATGATAAATGAGAATAAATCTTTTATCCTCTATGGTTCAGTTTGCTCAATTGAACTACTAATTGCTGCAGATCTTCCAATAGTGCACCTTTATTGTAATTATAGCCAGCTTCTCGATATGCATCGATAGCACTCTGGTAGTACCATATCTGTTCATCTCTACCTGCATTGAATCGTTCCCATATCTCATCTCCTATTCTTCTGTAGTCTGATAGGATCGCTCTGGCGTTGTCTATTTTGTCAGCGATAGTTACCCTCAATAGATTTGGATCTTCTCTTCGTACTCGTTCAAGATAGGCTTCCTTGCGCTGACGCCATGGGGGTTTTTTATCCCCGCTTTTATAATCTGGTGGAGTATCGGTCGCTATCTCTATGATGGCCAGAACACGAGTGCCGAAAAGTTTAGAAATATCTCCCCGACTTGTCTTTTCGGGTTTGTCTTCCAGGGCATCATGTAAAAGAGCTGCGATAGCCTCGTCTTCATCTCCGCCATCTTGCTGAACTAATGCACACACGGAAAGTAAATGGGCCATATAAGGAATTTCGCTACCTTTGCGCACATCACGACCATGAAGGTCAAATGTATAATCAAGTGCATCATATAACCGACTACTGATTTCTTTTCTATTGTCGTTCATTGCGAGTTCCTTTTCATGGGTATATCGATTCTATGCTTTTACATTTTATCAGTTGAAAGAATGCTCATTCCCGATATCTCTGCAAGGAAACACTTCTTTTGATATATGTCCCATCTTCATCCCCGACAGTAACTGTAACTTCCCAAATCTCTCTATCTGAAGCATCGACTTTTTTTCTCGAATCCACATTTATCCCCGTAAATCCAGAAGCTGCATATTTGTCATCCAGAAATTCCACCGCATGCTCAGACTTTAGGTATTCTTTCAAATCTTTATTAGTCATGTTTTCAATATCATTTGAAGAAAAGTAAAATGTCAGGAAGGTATGTTGATATGCTGCCCAGCACTCAGCCCTAAATGGCCTACCATCACTGAATATACCTTCGGCAAAACCGAGGTCGATGTGATCGTCAGAATCCCTTTTCTCGAAATTCAGCTTGTAATGAGATCTATCTACCCTGGGGTATCGAACTTCTAAAATTTTTCTATTTTGACCCATGTTCAATCCTTTCCTGTAATTGATGATATATGTTTATCATCTATCACTGAATGCCATAGATCAGGAGTCAGTTCATGTAGGTATGCATCAACAATATCGAGAACGCCGCTTGCTGCAGCATATTCTATATGCTCTCTCAACCGGGCACTCTTTTCTTCATTGGTTGTGTCATGCCATGCACCAAGTATTAACGGTAAGGATGGATTCCACCTTCCATCATCTTGATTCTTGTTAGGCAACATTTCCCATAATTCATTCCAGTATCGTGGCTTGGGACATATACGCCCTTCTGACTCGACATATGCAAGTAGGGTAGAGAGCTTATCATTCGGTCCGCTCATTTCCTATACCCCCCAGATGAAGCATATCTACAACCTTAAACCAACAGTCTCTGCTTTTTATTTCAACAGGTTTCTCTTTCATTTTGTCCTACTGAATACATTGTATGCTTAACCGCTTTTCTGGATCTGCCAATCTATCCACTTCTTGTATTCCTTCACGAGCTTATTCCTTACATCCTTTGGCCTCAAAACCCTCACGTGGGGTAACCAGGGCTTCAGACACATAGAAATCTCTTCATCAGAGCAGGCTATGAAACGAACCAGGAGAGAACCATCATCTCTCTCATCGATGATCTCCTGAAGGGGCATAATCCATCTCCTCTTGAAATAGTGAGCCCACTCAGCATCCACTTCGATGATCACTTCTTTTGTTCTGTCACCTGAAAACCAGATGTTAACGCTCTTTGACAGGGTATCATCAAGATCCTTGGGAAGACCTTTCACGGCCTCTTTAAGTTTCTTCACATTGCTTATCTTATCCAGGGCGTACTTCTTAATGATGTTATCCTTTGAATCCTTGGCAACTAGATACCAGACCCCATCGAAGTAGGCGATACGGTAGGGGTGTGCTATGACGTCATGGGGCTTGTCTCCCTGATAGGAGAAAAACACTTGTCGGCCCATCTGGATGGTTTCGATCAGCTTGTTCATGATTTTGGTATGGAGTTGTATCCCTCCCTCGACCTTCACGAAGACCGGCCTGCATGCTGAGTAATCACATAATCTGCTCAGAACATCTTCCGCTGCCCTTTCGAATGGTTTGCCGAGTTGTGATACCAGATCCTTCAGGGCAACTATGAGGGCAAGCTCTGATTCATCGAACAGACTCAGATCGCCATACTTGATGAGATCCTTCTTGAGACTGTAGGTGCCTTTCTTCTCCTCATGGATTGGCAGACCTGCGTCCTTCAGTGCTTTCATGTCCCTCTGGATAGTCCTGACATCTACACCGAGAATTTGAGAAAGCAGCTGTGTGGTTGCGGTCTCCCGTTCCAGGAATGCCTTGAGGACCTTGCCTATCCGGATTATACGCTGTTTCTGGACAGCCTGAGATTCTTTCCTCACACGATCTCCTCAATAAAATCTCATGGAACAGGCTCATCATAAGCCATTGAGATTGTCACGTAAAGTTTGAGTATTTAACCAATTCCATTTTATGCGACATACGTCTGTCGTGGTGACCTTCTGCCAACATGTGATCTGAGGTATGATCAGTTTTTGCTCAGTAGTTGTTAAGCAGAATGGAACGAAGGAGGTCATCATGGAGAACGTTATAAACAAAAAACTTCAGCACATAAGGATTGGCGAGGTTCAGCAGTTCAGGAACGTATCGATATATCCGCTCTTCCTGGAGGCAAAGGCGGTTGTGGACCACTTGGTGCTCAAAGAGGCCCTTGGGCAGGAACTGGTCGTCATCAGGGAGATCGATGAAGGCGGCCATGTGCCCCAGCTCGTGGTGGTGAATAACTCCGAGATTCCTGTGCTCATTCTGGACGGAGAAGAGCTCATAGGTGCCAAGCAGAACCGGGTGCTCAACACCACGGTGCTGCTGCGCAAAAAGTCATCAACCATCATCCCGGTGAGCTGCACCGAGCAGGGCCGGTGGCACTATGAATCGAAGACCTTCAGTTCTTCGGAATACAGCATGCCTGCATTCATGAGAAAAAAGAAGAACCGGTCAGTCCAGGAGTCGTTGCGCAGTACTGGTGATTTTCGTTCTGACCAGGGTACCGTGTGGCGTGAAATCCACGAGCAGGCCGCAAAGGCTGCCGTATATTCACGCACTGGAGCCATGCGTGACACCCTTGAGGCAAAGAGAGCCGATGTGGATGATTATGCAAACCATTTCCCCTGCCTGGATGGTCAGAACGGCATTCTCGTCTGCATCGGCGGGACAGTTGCGGGTATGGACATGGTCGCCCATGGCCCTTCGTATGAGCTTCTGCACGCCAAGTTGCTGAGCAGCTATCTGATCGATGCCATTCTTCAGGATAATGACCTGTCTGTTGCTCATGACCCTGCCAACCCCCAGCTCTTCCTCGATGCCGTAAACAGCTGCGAGGTGAGCAGATACAAATCAGTGGGCCATGGTTGGGACCTGAGGTTCGAAGGCAGAAGTGTATTCGGTTCGGCACTTGAATACCGCAACGGAATAATCCACATGGCATTCTTCTCGGCAAACGGCGATGGCAGAAACGATGCCGACAGCCGCATGACTGGGTTCAACAGGAGAGCATCTTATAGAAGAAAGGATAGGTGAATAATACAAAGAGATCCTTTACAAAGACTTATTATAGGAGCTTGACATTATTGCTGAAAAGGAAGACAACTAACATAATTTCATGAAATGTTTGATAAAGCATTGATGGGCTCAATCACCTATCTAAATTTCTTTATGAAATCTGTTGGATGAGGGACCGATGGTTAAACTTGAGGATTTGAAAAAGGGGGCTCTGGTAAAGGGTATTATTCCAACAGGTCCGATAGAAGTTGTCGATATCAAGTGGCATGGTGACTCTGTTATTGAGCTTACATATAAGGAACCTTCCGGCAAAGTTGAGAACGAGCTTCTTTATCGTGATCGGGAGCCATCTATTGAAATACTACAACCTGGAATTGTCTGGGGATTCAATGCTGACGCAAAGCTGATGCGTCTGGTTTCCGAGGCATTCCGGATTCATTTGGGTTACCTTTTTGATCCACATCTTGCCGTTCATACATCTTTACTCGATCCCCTGCCGCACCAGATAACAGCAGTCTATGAGAACATGCTTTCTCGCCAACCCTTGCGATATTTGCTTGCTGACGACCCAGGCGCAGGGAAAACTATCATGGCTGGGTTATTCATGAAGGAATTGCTGGTCCGAGGTGATATGGACAGATGCTTGATAGTTTGTCCTGGTAATCTTGCTGACCAATGGCTGGATGAACTATTTCAGCGTTTTCAACTTAGGTTCGAGATTCTGACGAATGACCGTTTGGAATCCGCCCCCACCGGTAATGCATTTGCAGAAATGCCGTTCGTTATAGCTCGACTTGATAAATTGAGCAGGAATGAAGATGTTCAAGTAAAACTCCAGCAAACTGATTGGGACCTTATTGTATGCGATGAGGCACACAAGATGTCGGCTTCGTTCTTCAATGGGGAGATAAAGGAAACGAAAAGGTATAAGCTGGGAAAGATTTTATCCGGCCTCACACGTCATTTCCTCCTGATGACTGCAACCCCTCATAATGGCAAAGAGGAGGATTTCCAATTATTTCTGGCCTTACTTGATGGAGACAGGTTCGAAGGGCGCTTCCGTGATGGGGTTCATGCGGTCGATACTTCAGACCTTATGCGCAGGATGGTCAAAGAAAACCTGCTAAAGTTCGACGGCACTCCGCTTTTTCCTGAAAGGCTCGCATACACGGTTGGATACAAACTATCTGATCTGGAAGCAAACCTATACTACGAGGTTACTAACTATGTCAGGGAAGAATTCAACAGGGCTGATGCCTTGGATAATGAAGGAAGGAAAGGAACTGTAGGCTTTGCACTTACTATACTCCAACGTCGTCTTGCTTCTTCCCCGGAGGCCATATATCGATCCATTCTCCGGAGGCGTGAACGTTTGGAACGCCGTTTGAGAGAAGAGAAATTGCAAAAGAGAGGAGAGCAAGCACGTATTCTTGACATGAACCAATTGAAGCCTCTCAGCCCTGAAGATATTGAAGACCTTGATGAGGCAACGGATGAAGAGGTTGAAAAGACAGAAGACGAAATCATTGATAAAGCCACAGCTGCTCAAACAATTATTGAACTTGAGGCGGAGATAGCAATTCTTGTCAGGCTCGAAGCATTGGCATTGAAAGTTCGTTCAAGCGGCACTGACAAGAAATGGGAGGAATTATCAAAGCTTTTACAAGATAATAAAGAAATGTTCGATCCATCAGGAGCGAGAAGAAAACTGATCATTTTTACAGAACATAGGGATACGCTCAATTATCTTACCACACGAATTCAGACGCTCCTTGGAAAGGCTTCGGCAGTAATCACGATCCATGGTGGCATGGGCAGAGAGGAACGAAGAAAATCAGAAGAGCTTTTCAAGCAGGATAAAGATGTCCTTGTACTTGTTGCAACTGATGCTGCCGGGGAGGGCATTAATCTACAGCGTTCACACCTCATGGTGAATTATGACCTTCCCTGGAATCCTAACCGGATTGAACAGCGGTTCGGCAGAATACATAGGATAGGTCAGACCGAGGTGTGCCACTTGTGGAATTTGGTGGCTGAAGAGACACGTGAAGGTGATGTGTATCGGACGCTTTTGAAGAAATTGGAAACAGAACGTAATGCATTAGGTGGTGCGGTCTTTGATGTGCTTGGTAAAGCCATAAACGGTACAGAGCTGCGGGAGTTGATGATACAAGCTATCCGTTACGGTGATAAACCCGAGGTTAAGGCTCGACTTAATCAGCGTATAGAGGACGCATTAAGACGTGACAAGCTTGAGGAACTTCTCGCAGAGAAGGCTCTTGTGCATGAATCCATGGATTCGAGCAAGGTCTTTAAGATCAGAGAAGACATGGAACGTGCCGAGGCTAGGAGGCTCCAACCTCATTTCATAGCCTCATTCTTTATGGAAGCATTCAAACTGCTCGGGGGAACAATACGCGAGCGTGAACCGAAGAGGTATGAGATCACACACGTGCCAAACCTTATCCGGGCACGGGATAGGCAGATAGGTCATGGTTATCCGGTTCTCCCGAAGTACGAGCGAGTATGCTTTGAAAAAGAACTTATCAATCCTCCGGGGAAACCCTTGGCCTCATTTATATGCCCTGGGCATCCGTTACTCGATGCAACTATAGATCTAGTAAAAGAACGTTATCGAGAGCTCTTAAAAGAAGGGGCCGTCTTCCTAGATGAAAGCGATACCAGCGAGGATCTGAAGGTACTGTTTTATCTGGAGCACGCAGTCCAAGATGCTCGGGTTGATAAATTCGGCAACAGAAGGGTCGTATCAAGGCGGATGCATTTTGTTGAAATGGATGAGAATGGCACAGTCAAGAATGCCGGATATGCCCCTTATCTTGACTACCGTCCCCTTACTGAAGAGGAACATGCTCTGGTGTCACAAGAGCTGAAGAAAGAATGGCTCAAAAGTGATTTGGAATCAAAAGCTACAACGTATGCCATTACCAACCTGGTGAGGGATCATTTCGAGGAAGTCAGGAAACGTAAAGAGGACCTTGTTTCTAGAACAAGTATTGCCGTTAAGGACAGACTCACCAAAGAGATAACTTACTGGGACCACCGTGCTGATGAATTAAAAGCCCAAGAACTTTCAGGCAAAATCAATGCAAAGATGAATTCTGCTAAAGCCCGTTCACGTGCTGATGATCTGCAAGCTCGACTCGAAAAACGCCTGAAAGAACTCGATCAAGAACGGCAGCTCTCGCCTTTGCCTCCCGTTGTAATCGGAGGGGCTCTTGTTGTTCCAGGTGGTCTCCTTGCGATGATGCGCGGAATCCGCAAGGAAACCCCCACAACTTTTGCCCATGAAACAAAGCGAGTGGAATTGGCTGCTATGGAAGCAGTAATTGCAGCAGAGAATTCACTGGGGAATACTCCCAAGGATGTGAGTTGTTATAAGTGCGGGTATGATATTGAGTCCCTTATCAAGGATGGAAAGGGAAGATTGCGTTTTATCGAAGTAAAGGGAAGGATTACCGGTGCTACCTCAGTCACAATTAGCAAGAATGAAATACTAACGGCTTTGAACAAGCCGGATGATTTTATCCTAGCTGTGGTGGAAGTTCCTGCTGCTGGCGGCCTTGAAGATGCTGATACATGGAAGATAAGCGATAAGAAATCGCTAGCATATGGGAACATGTTTAATGGCTGTATCGTTCACTATATCCAAAAGCCTTTCAGAAGTGAGCCTGACTTTGGGGTAACCAGCGTGAACTATGACATAGCTGAACTATTGAAGCGTGCAGAAGTCCCGAAATGACCACGAAACGCATTGAACAACTACAAGAAGATCACGCTGCACAGGCTATAAATAGCTTGGTTATGACCTGTCGTGCACGGTTTATTCGTTCAGCGGATTTGGTTGGAATACGTGGCCCCGCAATTGATCATCTCCAGCGGTTAGGTCTTCAAGAATCGATCAATGTCGTACCACTTATGAATGCATGGCTGTATCTATGTAAACGATATCGAGCTGAGAGATATGACCCTCAACAGAATCTTTTCCGCAACAGTGAGACAGAGCTTGAAGAGTTATGGGGGAAGTTCGTATATCATGAGCTTATCCCACAGTTGTTAAGGGAAGATGAGCTTGTCCGCAATATTTTACGAGCGGTGAGAGGCCTTCCTTGTACAGATCCTGATAAGGCAGCTGAAGCAGTTTACCAGTACTTTCTTGAAATGACCTTACCAGCTATGTCACCACCTTGGGCTCCGGAGGAGATAATATGAAGAACATCACCCCCGTTCCTCCTTTTTTGTGGCCTGAACCACGGATCTTAGAAGGAATGGCAGATTATCAAGATCAACCTCCTTTCGATAATCTGGCTTTGTCATCGAGTTCTATGTTCGGGATCATATCTGGGCTTACAGTTCAAGGAATCAATGTCCTTGAATCATGGCTTGCACAGAACGAAGACCTCAATGTTCGTCTGATAGTGACTGTTTATCCTACTTGCGCCACCAAAGAAGCTGATCTTTCTTGTCTTTTAGATCTTGCCTTACGAATTGAGGAAAGGTTGATTGTACATATAAAGCCTCTTGCAGAACTAACGGATCGTACAGCAAGCACGCTATGTTTTATTGATCATGATACAGATGTTGTTCATATCGTTTCAGGGCCATATGACGACCTCGGACTTGAGTCCTGGTGTGATGGGCAAGTAAACCTCGTATTCAAAGCAACTCATATGCAAGCTGATTCTTTCGGACGATATTTTGACTGGCTCTGGGCTAAATCGGCAGACATCAGAGTAGAAGGAGTGTTGCACATTCCTAACCTTGTTCTTCCTGAAGGAACTGAGGAAGCATCCCTGATGTGGAAAGATTACATTCATGAATGCACTATTGCTGAGATTGTCCAAACTGTTGTTCGTGTTGATCCTGACACAGGTGAAGTCACTGTTTTATCTGAAGATGGTCAGGTAATTGTACCGCCCCCGACCTCAGAATTAGGGCTTCCAAAACTGGACAAACTTGCTGAATTCATATCACGGATTTATGAAAAAGGTTCCTTAGTCAGTATAGATAAACTAAGTAGGATTCCCCCCCTAGACGCACCTCTTGACCCTAGCTTGTTTGGCGATACGGCAGAGTTGCAGCGTGGCAATGTTACTCGCAAGGTAAGCATGCGTGTCTCTATTATCGACGAAAGTATACTAAAAGAAATTGAAAAGCGAAGAAAGGGGCTGGGTACATTATTACCGAAGTTTTCCTTCAACTTGGCAGACAACATACGGTGGATGCCTTTCTCAGCACGTGAGTTGTTCGAATCAGAACTGAAACGCTTGAATGAGGAAGGGCAGAAGCTGATCTCAGACTTGCTGAAAGGTGATGTGGATGCATTTATAAAGAGTAAACAAAGTAGCCTCATAGAAAATATCAACTCCATGTATACAACTCTTGGCAGGCAAGGGAAGGTAACAGAAGATGTCATCTCCAAGGTTACTGAGAGCCTTAAAGAGCGTTTAACAAAAGCATGTTCTGCCAATTTCATGCCGAAGCTTTCCTACGCATCGATAAGTTTTGCTCTTACAGAGAATGTATTGGCTTCCCCGTGGGGCCAGGCATATTCCTTGTTGAAGGACATAGCTACCTACCCACGAAAGGCTTTGACGGATGGATTTTTCTTTCGAGGTCTAAGGGTACAGGAAGAAGATCTGATAGATTCCATGAATGTTGCGGAAGATGCGTTATGTAGTGATCTTAGTTCTCGTGGAATAAAGAAACGCTGTAAGGATGAACTCGATCTCCTTAGTCGTATAGAGGTATCGCCCTTAGATTCACGGGACAGATGCGGTCTGGTTCATAAAATAATTACCGGAACACCTATTGATGCGGTTTATAGTGAATTGAAGGAAAAGGAGACATCACAGAATCAGTAGGATTATCTCCGAAAGCTGCATTGAGAACTGTATGGGGAGAATTATTTACAATGCTATACTGCTTACCACGAAAGGAGCGAGATGAGTCTTAAACCCCCATCTTTCTTCTTTCCTATCCGAGACGAGGCTCGGGAAAACTGGGATGAACTGGAAGCAAAGCCCAAGATAGCAGGTCCCTGGCGCCAGCTCTTTATGCAGGTGAAGAGCCCTCAGCATGTTCTATCAGAACTCCTTCAGAATGCAGATGATGCAAAGGCAACATGGGTAAATGCTTCGATAGTGGATGATACCTTTCAATTCATACATAACGGGGAAGATTTTAATGACCAGACATTCTCATCACTCTGCAATTTCGGATACTCAAACAAACGAACTCTTCACACCATAGGTTTTCGTGGAATCGGATTCAAATCAGTTTTTTCACTTGGACCTGAAGTTCGAATATCAACTCCAACAATGAGTTTTGCTTTTCATGAAAAAAGATTCACAGAGCCATTATGGATCGAGGGCAGCCGGACAGATGAAGAGACAATAATCCGGGTAAAAATGGTTGACCCTGCAAAACAAAAGGCCTTACAAGACGATTTCTTAAGATGGCAGAACAGCTCTGTTTCGCTTTTATTTTTTAACCATATTAAGAAATTGACTATCCAGGATGAACAGATATTTCGTGACGATCTTGAAGAAGGCCCGGTTTCTCGCTCTCGATGGGTTAGTTTAAATAACAATAGGTTTCTCTTAATAAGCTCTCAAGATGAACCGTTTACCCAGGAATGTATTGAAGAAATCAAGGAAGAAAGGGGCATGGAACATCCCACATGTGATATGCCGCCATGTTCAGTACAAATCGTTTTGGGGACCGATGCTCAACCATATCTTTATACTGTTCTGCCAACAGAGATAAAGCCCCTCACTCCATTCAGCATAAATGCGCCTTTCATTACCGACCCGGCAAGAATTAAATTAAAGGCTTTGTCCGATTCAAAAACCAATAGATGGTTGCTTGAAAGAATTGGCAGGCTAGCTGCTGATTCCTTGATCGAGTGGATAGATAACAGGCATCTTGATCTTCAAGAACGCGCTCAGGCCTATAGGTTGCTCCCGGATAGGATTAATACTGACGGATCTATAGAGCGGGAATGCAGTGTTTGCATTATTGAATCTATGGACAGTGTGTTCGAAGAGAAAGATACATGCGTGTTATGTAACGATGGGAGCATTACATCCCGAAACAAGGCTGTTGCACTGCCAGGACCAGTTTTGGATACTTGGGGAGATTCAGTAGCATTACATACTTTTGCACCACTAAAAAAAAATATTACTGCGCGCATTATAAATAAAAATTCAATCCATAAGTTAGAACGTTGGGGTTTCATTGAATCACGACTTGATAATTCATTTATCTATGATTTTCATCAGAAGAAAGTACGCCCTCCCTGTCCTCGACCGCTAGAGAAGCTCACTTATTTTTGGAGCTTTCTCCTTTCGCATTCAAATGATTATCCAATGAAATACTATGCAGATGATTTGCCGATAGTCCCTGTTTCGAAAAAAGAGATACTATTCCCTGCTAAGTTAGTTCTATCAGCCAGTAACCTTAATACAAAGCTAACCGAGGAAGAGTGGTCCTTCCTTATGAAATATGCTGACATTATGGACCAACTTTGGTTGCAGATACTGTCTCGTGCATCAAAATTCAAAGATAATGATGAAAAAGATATAGAAAATGAACGACAGCGCATCATCGATTCCATACAGCTCTCTGATAGGCTTAACCATAATCACCGGATAGGGATTGAGCATGTCATACAAAATGTTGCAGAAAACATTTTCAAGAAAGAAAACCCTGGAGTTGATGGGATAACTATCGCTCACATTGCTGCCAAAAGTAATATCCGTGTTTATGAAGGATTTAAATATCTCTGTAGGGACGGATGCTGGCGTACCAACAACAACGTGCTTATAGCCCCTGAGATTGTGAACCTTGATGAGCTGTTCCCTACCGAATGGCTCCTGAAGCATGTAATCTCTGACGACTATGCAATCAAATGTCCCGCCCAAGATATCCAAAAATGGAGGGAATGGTCTTCTAATCATGATAAGAGCAGACTATATTGTTTCCCCCCTCCACAGAAATCAGAGGAATCTTTTTGGGGAATCAGTAGAGCTGAGCAGATAATAACCAAACGTGGCGGAACACCACCAACTGAATACAAATATAAAGGCGAGAAATTCATTCTTGAAGATTACGATTGGGAAGAAGAGATCTGGTCCTATTGGGATGCCCAAGCACAATTGGACCCCAAATTTTGGTTAAACATCGGGCGTGGTATAGTTTGCTGGTATTTTGATAAATGGAAATCGACAATCTCTGCAGAAACCAAACAGAAGGCTGCAAAATATGCATATGACATAGACCATGACAACCTATATTCGGGTTGGCTTATGAAGGTTAAAAGTCTTCCATGCCTTCCCGACTTATACGGATTCCCTATGACTCCGGCAGAACTCATGCGAACCACACCTGATACGGGTCCTCTATCCAGTGTTGAGCGTTTTATACATAAAGACTTGGATAAACATGAATATGCAGAAGTTCTAGAACTCCTTGGTGTAAGGGGAAAACCCGCAGGTATTGGACCTCTTCTTGATCGTCTTCAGGCATTATCAAAAGCAGAAAAACCACCTATTAGTGCCCTCGGCAGCATATATGAGTGTATCGACCGTGCTCTGTTGAGAATGTCCACAGATGAGGTCTTAGCGGCTAGAGATCGCTTTCGTGAATTCAAACTTATTTTTACTGAAGACAACACATGGGAATGTGCCCCTCATGTGTATCTTGATAATCCGGAGCAGATCCCCGGTGTACGTATAATCAATCATGAGTTCCGAAGCATGAAGCTTTGGGAACAGCTAAATGTGACTACCCGACCTACCTTCGAGATGGCTTTGGCATGGCTTCTGGAAAGGCCAATCGGGGAAAAATTATTGGAAGATGAAAGAATGCGAGTTCGCGCAATAATCCGGAGAGATCCGCAAGGTATCTGGACAAAAACCAATGCATGGCTTGATTTGTCAGGCCGATGGCAGGAGAAGAAAGCACTTAAGCTGGCGATATCAAGAAATCCCGTTCCAACCTTGTTTGATTCCTTCAGACGGATCATTGCAGATTTTACCATGGTACAGAACAATCCATTTGATTTCTGTGAATACACCGGACTTGAAGATCTTGATACCGTTATGGAAGTGAGATTGGAAGATAAAGAGGACGAAGCGCAATCTCTGGACGGAAGATGGCTTGGTACTTTAGGAAGTTTATTGATGCGTTTAAAAGACCAGGACACTAAAGACGCTCGGACAGATGCTGATTCTCCTACCATACATGATAGAGATATTGCCAATCGCATGAGAATGAGTTCCCTGCATCAAGTCCGTAATATGAAAGCTGCCCCTTATATCCATGGTGAACTGGCAGGTAGCGCAAAAGACTGTATGGTCCACTGGTTCGACAATGTGATCTATGTAAAGGGACCATCTACCCAGCACATCCATGAATTGAAGAAAATGTTGGCCAACCAATTCAATACTCAAAGTGCACGTGCTGCAATCGAAGATTGTGCTTATCGAGAACCTTCATGGATTCATGAATATGCTATTCATAATTTGGATCTTGAGGAAGAAAGACCCTATTCCGAGTCAGCTGAAGGAACCACAGAGGCCAAAGACAATTCGAAAGATAAAAAGGATTTTCAGGAAGAGCAAGTGGATATAACCACTGGCAGTGGGGATAGTGCATCTTCATCAAGCGATAGTGGGACTTCTCAAGGTGAACAACACAAAGAGCATAAAGATGAGCAAGAAAAGAAAAGAGCTCAATCTCGGCAAGATCATCTTGGCAATGCTTTCAGATTATATATGAAGGAAAAGGGCTATCATTTGGATGGAAACAAATATGTACATCCAGATGGGAACTGGATCACAAGGGCAGAACATAGCTCTTCATTTGATTGGATCGAATATGATGAAAAAGGACAAATAGTTTCTTTATACTGGATTGACCATGGAACGATACAAGAAGGGTTTGATATCCCTTCTGAGATTTGGAATTACCAAAATCAAGACGGTTGCGAAGTTTATCTGTTGCTGATCGAGAAAGATGTCAGCATCCAAAAATACTCCCTATCTAACCTGAAACATTTGGCTGATGATGGAAGGGTGGAAGTATTTCCTCATGCATTGAAAGTGCGCATGGTAGGGTAATTATTTAGATGATAAGTCTGAGTGTAAATCGGCATTGTAAACTAGACCAGAAATCGTCATCAGGAATTAGGCCACGCTCATTCATTTTCATGGGGAAGTGTATTCGAGGGAGAAGTTTGAGAAGAGAGGCAGGGGCCTGGGGGGCAGCCCCCCAGGCCGCGC